>JBLMXA010000266.1:0-2534 GCA_050257515.1 Acidobacteriota bacterium
CCCCGACTCCGCGTCCGTCTGTGTCGCCTTCCTCGACGACGCGTCCGCGCCGCCTTTCCCCGCAGCGCTAGCCTGGCGCGCGAGAAGTCGAGCTGCGACAGCAGCGAGCGGCCGTCGATGCCGGGCGGCGGCTCGCGTCCCATGAGCTCGAGGATCGTCGGGAACGCGTCGACCGAGCGCGGCGGCCGCGCCACCGTCGGGACGTTGAGCGCGAACGGCACGCGCATGTGCTCGCGGTGCAAGGAGCCGTGGCACGAGCGGTACTCGCGCCGCTCCTTCTCGCCGGCGCGCAGGTCGTAGCCCGGCGTCGCCGAGACCACGAAGTCGCCGGCGCGGGGCGAATCGAACAGCTGTGCCACCTGCAGCGGCGCGTCGGGGTAGTCGCTGTCGGCGGTGCGCTCGAGCACCTCGGCCCGCGACATGCGCGCGGGCAGCGCGCCGTAGCCGAACGGGTCGGCGCCGTCGGTGACGCGGTACTCGACGTGGCCGTCGTCGAGCTTGATGGCCGCGCCGCCGCGCCGCGCGCGCACGTGCACCTCGTCCGCGCCGCGGTAGATGACGTGGTCGACGGCGTCGTTGGCCAAAAGGTCGTCGACCAGCGTCGGGTGCTTGTCGAGGTGCACCTCGGCCGCGTGGCGCTCGGTCCACTTGGCCGGCCCCTTGAAGTAGATGTGGCCGACGCCGTTGCCCGCGACCATGACGGCCGCGTCGGCGCCGAGCCAGCGCTTGACGTGCTTCGGGTAGTAGAGCGTCTTGTAGCCGAGGCGCTCGACGAAGCCTTCGAGGTCGAAGTGCTCCTTGACCTCGGTGTGGCCGTGATCGGCGCCGAGCACGAACAGCGACGAGTCGAGCTGCCCGGTGCGCGTCAGCGTGTGTACCAGGCGGCCGAGCACCTTGTCGAACTCCGCGTAGCGCTCGCGCGCGCGCGTCGAGAACGGGCCGTGGTGGTGCGAGTACTCGTCGATCGAGTAGGTGGTGTGGAAGGTGAACTTCTCGTTCTTGCGGCGCGCCGCGCGCAGAAGGAAGCGCTCGCCGGCGGCGTCGATGTGGTCCCAGTCGCCGGTGCGGAAGAACTTGAGCGTCGCCGGCACGCGGCGGAAGTAGGCGGCGTTGCGGCGGATGCCGGTGCCGCGCGAGATGCCGGAGAAGATGTTCGACGACGGCTTGAGCAGCTCGAACAGCGTCGTCGCCGACTTCGACAGATCGCGGTCCATGAGGTAGCTGCCGAGGCCGTGATAGTTGCGGAAGCGCATCACCGACAGCGGCCGGCGGTGGTAGCGCTCGCGATCGAACCAGCGGTAGCCGGGGATGTTGGCGCGGCCGGGGAACAGGCCGGTGAGATACGGGATGTAGGCCACGCCCGTCACCGACGGGAACACCGTGGTCGCGGGCCGGTAGCTGCCGCGCTCGACGATGTGGCGCGCGATGTTGGGCAGCTCGCCCTTGTGGAGCAGCTCCTCGAAGATGTCGACGCGCGCGCCGTCGAGCAGGAAGAAGAACGCGCGATCGAACCTACCGGCCATGACCGCTCGTTGTAGCGATCGTGTGTCGACTTCGCAATGGAATATGCGCAATCGTTGCGTGGTCCGACCAATCGGCGCGACATCTGCGCGCCGGCACGATCGCGGCGATCGCGGCGGTGCCTCCGATCCCTCCGATCACGCGATCACGGCGCGAGGATGACGTCGAGGTCGTAGGCCATCGCGTCGTACGCGTCGCGGGCGATCATCTTGAGCAGCTCGTCGTCGTTGTCGTCGAACATGCGGATGTTGCGCTTGATGCGCTGGCTGGCGCGGCCGCAGGCGGCGCGGCACAGGCGCGCGTCGCGCTCGGCCTCGGGCCCGCGCGCGGTCAACGACGCGGTCGCGCGCGACATGCACGCGATCATGAGGAACAGATCGATGACGACGTCGGCGACGCGGCGCTGCACGTACTGCATCTCGGAGATGTTCTTGCCGTGGCGGCGCAGCACCTTCTCGACGTTCTTGGCGAGCTCGGGCACCCAGTCTTCGAAGAGCACCGCCTCCTTCTTGAGCGCCGGGTGGATGCGGTCGAGGCGCTCGCCGCCGTAGTACTGCGTCTTGAGCTTGTCGACGAAGAAGTCGGCGACGAGGCCGTAGCCCTTGAGCGGCCACTTGATGGCGTCGGCGAGCTGCGCCAGGCGATCGCCGGGACCCTGCATGCCCGAGAGCGCGATGAAGCAGCGCAGGATCTCGTTGGTGCCCTCGAAGACGAGGCTGACGCGGGCGTCGCGGAGCAGGCGCTCGAACGGGTAGTCGCGCATGTAGCCCATGCCGGCGGCGAGGTTCACCGACTCGTTGGCCACGCGCCACAGCATCTCCGAGCCGTAGACCTTGCAGCAGGCGCTCTCGAGCGAGTAGTCCTCGACGCCGCGGTCGACCAGCCCCGTCGCCAGATAGAGCATCGACTCGGCGGCGAAGACCTCCATCATCATGCGCGCGATCTTGTCTTTGACGAGGCCGAACTCGGCGATGGCGCGGCCGAACTGCCGGCGCGAGGTGACGTGCGCGAGC
>JBLMXA010000267.1:0-4399 GCA_050257515.1 Acidobacteriota bacterium
CACGTGCTCCTCGAGCGTGCCGGCGCCCGCCTTGACGACGACCGGGATCGACGGTGCCCACAGCAGGCCGTGGCCGCGCAGCAGGAACGTGCGGCGATCCAGGATCCGGACGATGTCTCCGGTCAGCTGCACCGTCTGGCCGTCGTACGAGCTCGGATCGGCGAGCACGGTCGCGACCGACACGCCCGGGGCGCGCATCACCTCGTCGCCGCCCTCGCCGGTACGGCAGCGCGATCCGTCTCCCGCGTTACAGGCCGCCAGCAGGATGCTCCAGATCGCGGCGCGGCTCGTCATGCGAGGTAACCGTGCACGGCGAGTGCCCGCGCCGACAGTGCCGGAGGCGCGCGGCTTGCTACTCGCGATCGCATGCACCGCGCGACGCTCCTCGTCGCGATCCTGATGTTCGCGGCCATCTCCGAGCGCGCGCCGCGCGCGGAGGCCCAGCCCGAGACGTGCCCGATGACCGTGCGCGGCACGAGCGTGGCGGTCGAGGACACGCCCGGCGGAGTCTCGCTGAAGTTCGTCACGACGGGCGACGTCGACCAGCTACGCACGGTCGTGCGCTCGCTCGCCGCGCTGTACCGTCGACGCGGCAGCGACGCACGCGCCGAGGACATCGCGAACGGTGCGCGCATCGTGCTGGTGCCGCGCACACCTGGTCGCCTCGCGACACTGCGCGCACTCGCCCACAAGCGCGCCGACTACATGGCGCGCGGACGCTGCGACGTGCCCTGAGGCGGTGGCGGATCGCTCTTGATGTCGCTGCAGCGCGGCTGCGGATTGTTCGGGTCCTGCTGCACCTGGGCCTGTGTATCGCCAGGGCACGGCGGTGGCTCGACGCCCGTCGGCGAGGTCCTCCCGAGTGTGGCCTCGGTTCCCTGCGTCGGGTGTTGCGCGCTGATCGGACCGGGCTGCTGGTGGCTGCACGCGCCCGTCGCGAACGCGAGCGCGAGCGAGCACGATAGCCAGATGGACTTCCTCATGGCGACATCCACCATGTCGAGCGTTCACGTCTCGTGCCGCTGGCGTCGCGCGTGCAGCGACGCCTGTCATGCGCTTCTCGATCGGCATCGCCCTGGTGCTCGCCAGCTGCGCGGGTGATTTCGGCAGCGCGCCTCCGCTCGCCCCCGAATCGCCGCCAGCGTTGGCCTCGGTCGGACCGGGCGTCGACGCCGCGCTCGACAGCGAGGAACCCCTGTTCTACGTCGACGGCAACTACTACCTGTACCGCGACGGCGTGTGGCTCGAGTCGAGGTCGTACCGCACGGGATTTCACTCGATCGAACATCTCCCCGGTGCGCTGCTCCGGATCGATCGGCCGAAGCGATACGCCCACCTGACCGCCCGGTCGCCGCTGGCACTCGGCGGCGCGCGCTCCGGCGTGCACCCGAGAGCCACCGTGTCGCAGCATCGACGGTCGGAACGGCCGATGCAGTGAGCGCGTAGATGGCTGTCCCGGATCAGGAGCTGCGGCTCACGGCGCGTCACGCGTTCGTGTTCTGGGGCGTCGCCGCGCTGCTGCTCGCGCTCGCGATCGCGGTGCGCATCGCCGCGCCGATCTTGATCCTGACGTTCGGCGGGCTGCTGTTCGGGATCTGGCTGCGCGGCGCCGCCGAGTCGCTGGCTCGGCACGCGCACATGCGGGTCGGCTGGGCGATCGCGATCTGCGTGGTCGTGCTCGGTCTCGTGCTGTTCGTCGGCCTCGAATGGGTCGCGCCGCACGTGCAGGAGCAGGCCGGGCCGCTGTGGAACGAGAGCGTGCAGGCGGTCCGCGATCTGCGCGCGCAGCTCGGCGACAGCCTGCTGGGCCGCCTGCTGTCGACGGACACGATCCACCTCGGAGCCTGGATCAAGGCTCACGCGCTGCTCGCCGGCACGTTCGTGATCGACGTGTTCGGCGTGCTCGGCTCCATCGTCTACGTCGCGTTCGTCGGGCTCTACTACGCCGCGTCGCCGCGGCTGTACCGCCGCGGAATGCTCGCGCTCGTGCCCCGGTCGCGCCGCGAGCGCATCGACCAGCTGTGCGACGAGCTCGGGTGGGCACTTCGCCGGTGGATGTGGGCGCGGCTGGCGTCGATGATCCTGCTCGGCGCCGCATCGACGCTCGCGCTGTGGTTGCTCGGGATCCCGCTCGCGCTGACGCTCGGCGTGCTCGCCGGCGTGCTGCTGTTCGTGCCCTATCTGGGCTCGATCGCGTCGGCGATCCCGGCGCTGCTCGTCGCGCTGACGGTCAGCCCGATGCACGTCGTCTACGTCGCGATCGTCTACGTGCTGATCCACCTCGCCGACGGCTACCTGCTGACCCCGCAGCTGCTCAACCGCGCGGTCGACACGCCGCCGCTCGTGCTGCTCGCCGCGCAGCTCGTCGCCGGAGCGCTGTGGGGCCTCATCGGCATCACGTTCGCGACGCCGCTCGTCGCGTGCGCGATGATCGTGGTGAAGCGGCTGTACGTCGACGACGTCCTCGAGACGCCCGCGCCGGACTCGTAGCGCGTGGCGCGAGCCGACGTCGCGATCGGCATCGCTAGGGCCAGCCGACCCCAGGCCAGCGGGCCCCGGCGACGATGTAGGCGAGCTGTCAGGAATCGAGATCACGAGGGGCCGCGGTTTGTTTGCGCTGGCCCGCCGCATGCTCGAGCATGCGCGCATGCGCCACCTGGGGCTCGCGCTCGTCCTCGTCGCCTGCGGCACTCACCACGGCTCCGGCTCCGGCGGGAGCCTCGACGGGCTCACCGCGCTGGCGATCGCGCCCGCGGACCAGACGCTCGTGATCGTCGACGGCACGCCGGCGGCCAGCACGTACACGGTGACCGGCACGTTCGCCGACGGCCACACCGAGGATGTCACGGCCGACGTCACGCTCGATCTCGCCGACGAGTCGCTCGGCGCGTTCAGCGGCGCCGACTTCCAGAGCACGACGAGCCACGGCGGCCGCACGCAGGTGACGGCGACCGCGGGCACGATCGCGGGCTCGACCGGGCTGACGCTGATGTTCCAGCAGCACTGGAACGACCCGGGCTCCCCCGGGCTGCCGCCGAATCCCGGCGGCCTGTTCGGCGGTCCGGCGACCGGCGTCGCACCCGCGCTCGTCTACCCGAACGATGGCGCGCTGCTGCCGCCGAACCTCGGCCGGCTCGAGCTCCACTTCATGCCCGGCGCGAACAACACGGTGTTCGCGCTGTCGCTGAAGAACTCGCTCACCGACATCACCGTGTACCTGCAGTGCACGCTGCCGATGAACGGCGGCTGCATCTACCAGCCCGACGCGCAGCTGTGGAGCTGGCTCGCGAGCACGAACCGCGGCGACGAGCCCGTGACCTGGACGATCGCCGGCACCGACAGCACGGGCAGCGCGGTCGGCACCTCGGGCGCGATGACGTTCGCGTTCGCGCTGCAGGACGTCACGGGCGGCATCTACTACTGGACGACGACGACGCAGGCGGTGATGCGCTACGACTTCGCGTCGGCGACACAGACCACGGCGACGAAGTACCTCGGCACCGAGCTCGAGGGCACGTGCATCGGCTGTCACGCGCTGTCGCGCGACGGCACGAAGCTCGTCGCCGAGGTCAACGGCCAGAACGACGGCCGCACCGCGCTCGTCGACGTCGCGAGCAAGACGGTGATGAACAGCTTCGGCTCGACGCCGAAGTCGATGTTCGAGAGCTGGAACCCGGATGGCTCGGCGTACGTGTCCGTCTACGGCGACTCCGGCGCGACGAACTACAACCTGATGATCATGAACGGTCACGACGCGACGCTGATGACGACGCTCGACGTCGGCGGCACGGCGACGCATCCGACCGATCATCCCGACTGGTCGCTCGACGGCCAGAAGATCGCGTACGTCCAGGTCGGCACCGCCGGCACCATGCAGCGGATGTGGAACGGTTCGATCTACCAGGTCAGCGCGGTCGGCGGCACGCCGCAGCTGCTCGTCGGCGCGCCCGATGGCCTGCACAACGAGTACTACCCGACGTACGCGCCCGACGGCCGGCTGCTCGTCTACGACGAGTCGACCTGCACGTCGGGTAACGGCAAGGGCACCGAGTGCAACGCCGACACGAACCCGACCGCGACGCTGATGGCGGTCGACTCGATCGCCGGCGGTACGCCGGTCGCGCTCGCGAACGCGAACCGGCCCGGCGTCGCCGACGGCTCGACGACCGCGCTCACGAATTCGTTCCCGAAGTGGAACCCGTTCATCTTCCAGAGGACGGCGAGCGGCGGCCACCTCGCGTGGATCACGTTCTCGTCGAAGCGGCAGTATGGCCTGCGCACGCCGCCGGGTTCGGGCACGCTGCTGTGGATGGCGGCGATCGATCTCGACGCGCCCGCGGGCAGCGATCCGAGCTTCGTCGCGTTCGCGCTGCCGTTCCAGGACATCACGACCTCGAAC
>JBLMXA010000268.1:0-3237 GCA_050257515.1 Acidobacteriota bacterium
GCTCGCGCACGATGCGTTCGCGACCCACGCGCCCGAGCTCGCGCCGCGCGTCGAGCGCGCCGATGCGGCGTTCGCGTCGGTGATGCAGCCGGACCTGCGCGCGGCGCTCGACCACCTGCGCGCCGAGATCGCCGAGCGCAACGATCACCTCGAGGAGGCGATCTCGCGGCTCGAGGCGGCGCGCGACGGGTACGCGGCGCGAGGCCGCACGCGGCTCGAGCTGCGCATGCGCATGGAGATCGAGTCGCTGTCACGCCTGCGCGCGCACGCCGATCTCGCGTCGGTGGCGCACCAGCTCGCGGCGTGGCGCGAGGAGGCGGTCGCGAAGCTCGGCGCGACCGATCCGGTCGTCCGCGAGCTCGACTCCGCGGCAGCCGACTGGCAGTTCGACAACGGCGACGTCGCGGGCGCGCACGCGCGATTTCTCGAGCTCGCCCGCGAGCTGCCCCTCGACCAGGCAGCTCGCGCGAGCGGCCGCGTCGTCGACGAGCACGGCGCGCCGGTGGCCGGCGCGATGGTCTACGCTGCGCCGGCGATCGAGTCCGACGCGGTCGGGATCGTGCCCGCGAGCGCCGGCCGCCACACGACGACGCGCGCCGACGGCACGTTCGAGCTGCCCGAGGCCGCACGCGACGGCGTGATGATGGCCGTGATCGACAGCCGGCGCTCGCAGCCGGTCAAGGTCGGCGAGGGCGCGACGCTGACGCTCGAGCCGACGAGCCGCATCGAGGGCAAGGTCGAGATCGTCGGCGACCCTCGCGAGAACGTGACCGTCGTCGTCCGCGATCCGACGCGCCACGTCGGGGAGTACGCCGCGATCGCGCCGGTCCAGGCGGACGGTACGTTCGTGCTCGACGGCGTGCTGCGCGGCAACCTCATCGTGCACGCGATCGCGCGCCGGCTTCGCACCGAGAAGGCGACCGGCACGCCGGTGAAGGTCGATCGCGCGGTCGTCACGGGCGTGCAGCTGTCGGTCTCGCGATCGACGCGAGTCGTCCACGTGATCGTGCGCAGCACGGTCGGCATCCCGCTCAACCGCGCCGCGGTGATCATGATCCCGGGCGTCGTGCCGTCACAGAGCGCGGCGGCGCTCAACAAGGTCGTGCAGGAGTTCCAGCAGATGGCGGCGATGCCGATCGAGCGCGAGCACGCGCCGAAGGAGGTGCTCGAGCGCGCGAAGCCCGGCGACGTCTACGTCACGGCCCCCGAGGTGCCGGAGGGCACCGCGAGCGCGTGCGCGATCGCGCTGCCGCCCGACATCAACGATCCCGAGATCGCGAAGAAGTTCCAGGCCAACCTCGACAAGATCGAGGTGCGGTGCGTCGCCCTCGGCCCGCACGATGCCGCGGTGGTGATCGAGGTCCCGCCGGTGCCGCGACTGGATTAGCGCAGGTCCGCGCCGTCGACGACCCGGTCGTGCTCGGGCGCCTCGCCGAGCCGGATCAGCGCGGACGCGAGCACGTCGGGCGTCGTCGACCGGTAGCGGTCGCGCAGCTTCCTGCCGCCGAGCACGCCGACGACCGCGAACAGGCCGTTCGTGACGACCGCGGCGCTCTTCTCGCCGGGGCGGCTCTCGTCGCGCTCGCCGATGATGAACGACGGCCGCGCGATCACGTAGGGCAGCCCCGACGTCTTCACGGCCTCCTCGGCCTTGCCCCGCGCGCGCAGGTAGGCCGAGCGCGCGCCCGCGTCGGCGCCGATCGCCGACAGGTAGACGATGCGCGGGCTGACCTCGCTGCCGCGCGCGGCGTCGACCGCGAGCTTCGTGAGGCCGAGATCGACCTGCTCGTAGATGTCGCCCTGGATCGCGTCGGCCTTCGCCTTGCCACGCGTCGTGCCGATCAGCACGTAGATCTGGTCGGGCTTGACCTCGCGCCAGCGCGCGGCGAGCGCCGCGGTGTCCCACGCGGTCGTGTCGACCTCGGCGCCGAGCTCGGAAAACCGCGCGCGCCACTCGTCGAGCCGCGACGAGTCGGGCCGGACGTGCGCGAGCGTCTTCGTGCCGCGCACGCACAGCTGGCGCACGACCTCGCGGCCGACGAAGCCGGTCGCGCCGAGCACGAACGCCCCACCACGAGCTTCAGCGAGCGAAGACATGACGAGTCACAGCTTCGCGAGCGCGGCCTGCATGCGCGCCTTGAGCGGCTCGACGACGGTGGGGTCCTTGATGTTGATCACCGGCTCGGTGTCGTACTGCTCGTAGAACACCGAGTCCTTGGTGTCGGCCGGCACGCCGAGCGCCTCGCGGATGCGCTTGAAGTCGGGCACGAAGCCGCGATCGATGAGCGGGATGATCGTGCCCGAGATCGTGCCGGTGAGGCCGCAGATGTAGATCACGACGTGCTTCGGCGTGAACCCGCCGGCGGGCAGCCCGAGCCGCTTCTCGAGATCGGCGAGCCGCGCGCCGTCGAAGAACCCCTCGACGCGGCCGGTGTCGCCGCGCCAGTCCGGCGCCTCCTTCGGGCGGCTGACCGTGCCCCAGTAGCGCAGGTGGTTCGTCTCGACCATCTGCATGAGCTCGTCGCGGTAGCCGAGGTCGGCCGGGTACGACGCGCCGTGCAGGAGCACCCACTTCGACAGGTCGACGCTCGGGTTGCGCCGGATCTCGCTGCGCACCATGCTGACGAACGGTGCCGAGCCGGTGCCCGCCGCGACCATCACGCGCAGCCGCGGGTCGGCGTCGCCGATCGTGTCCTTGATCGTGAACACGCCGGCCGCGACCGCGCGCATGTACATGCGATCGCCGGTCTTGATCTTCCACAGCAGGTGCGTCAGCGGGTTCTCCGACTCGGGCTTGGCCACCCACCGGATGTAGAACTCGACGGGACCCTCGTCCTCGGGCGCCGACGCGATCGACATCGACCGGCGCACGGAGCCGAGCGCCGGCTTCTCCGCGTTGTTGAGGCCGAGCACGCAGTACTGGCCCGGGGCGAACCACGGCTTCTGCGCCGGCGGCTGGTCCGGCTGGACCCGGAAGATCGTGAGCGCGTCGGTGACGTCGATGCGCTCGACGAGCGTGGCGTTGTACTCGAGAGGCTTGGCCATCGGCGGGACGCTAGCACGGCCCGCCGCGGCCCGTCACGACGAGGTGGGGGGGCGTGGGGGAACACCTCGATCAGGCGGGGCTGCGCCGCGACCGCGGCGTGCTCGGCCTCGAGCTCGGCGATCCGCGCGTCGCGGCGGGCGCGAGGCTTCGCGCCGGCGCGCGACAGGTCTTCCAGCGCGTGCTGCTGATCG
>JBLMXA010000269.1:0-3099 GCA_050257515.1 Acidobacteriota bacterium
CGGCGACACGTTCGCGGTGGCCAGCGTCAGCCTCGCCCGCTAGAGTGCGCCCGGATGGCGGAGCGGCTCTACATCGTCGACGGACACGGCTACATCTTCCGGGCCCACTACGGCCTGATGAACGTGTCGCGCGGCGAGCGCAAGGAGGTGCGGCTGTCGACGAGCGAGGGCATGCCGACCGGCGCGCTCTACGTGTTCTCCCGCATGCTGATGCGGCTCGAGGAGGACAACCAGCCCACGCGCATGGCCGTCGTGTTCGACGACAAGAGCGGCAAGCGCACGTTCCGCGGCGAGATGTATCCGGCCTACAAGGCGACCCGCAAGGAGCCTCCGGAGGAGCTCCAGGTGCAGATGGAGTACTTCCCGAAGATCGTGCGCGGCATGGGCTGGCCGGTGCTCGCGGTGCCCGGCGTCGAGGCCGACGACGTGATCGCGACGCTCGTGGTCGAGGCGCGCAAGAAGGGCTGGGACGTCGTCATCTACAGCGCCGACAAGGACATCATGCAGCTGATCGGCGACCACGTGTCGATGATCGATGCGCTGCACCAGAAGACGTACACGCGCGAGGAGGTGATCAAGAAGATGGGCGTACCGCCCGAGAAGATCCCCGACTTCCTCGCGCTCGTCGGCGACACCAGCGACAACATCCCGGGCATCCGCGGCGTCGGCGACAAGACCGCGGCCGGCTTGCTCGACAAGTACGGCTCGCTCGAGGCGCTGATCGAGGCCAACCCGGTCGTGCCGCGGATCGCGGTCAAGCAGCCGTTCGGCGATCCCGACCAGCTCGCGGCCGTGAAGCTGTCGCGCCAGCTCGTCGAGCTCAAGCGCGACGTGCCGCTGCCGGTGCCGCTCGAGGAGCTGGTCGTCGCCGAGTGGAACCTCCCCGAGCTGCTGCAGCTGTTCACCGAGCTCGAGTTCCAGGTGCTCGTCGAGAAGGTGAAGAGGAAGATGCCGCCGGAGGACTCGACCGCGGTCGTGGCGGCGCCGGAGACGCACCAGGTCGCGGCCGTCGAGTCGCGCGGCGACACGCGCGTGATCGTGCGCGCCGACGCGATCGCCGAGCTCGCGGCGCACGCGCGCGCGGCGAAGCGGATCGCGGTCAACGTCGAGCTCGATCCCGAGCGCGTCGAGCGCGCCGGCCTCGTCGCGATCGTCGCGTGCGTGCCCGGCCACGCGCCGGCGTACATCCCGCTCGGGCACCGCTACATCGGCGCGCCGGCGCCGCCGCCGCGCGGCGATCTCGCGCCGCTGTTGCAGGTGCTCGCCGATCCGGCGATCGCGAAGGTCTGCCACGACAGCAAGGCGGTGATCCGATCGTTCGTCGACTACGGCATCGACGTGCAGGGCGTCGCCGACGACACGATGCTCGCCGCGTTCCTGCTCGATCCGACGCAGGAGGCCGAGCCCGGCGAGGCGGTCGCGCAGCGCCTCGCCGGCGTGCTGCTGCCCGCCCGGGCGGACATCGTCGGCCGCAGACGACCGACGACGTCCTCATCGGTTCCGACCTCGGGCATCGGCCGCGGCAAGTCGAGCCTCGAGCAGGTCGAGGTCGAGCGCGCGGCGCCGTGGGCCGGCGCGATCGCGCACGCCGAGCTCGCGATCGCCGATCAGCTCCCCGCGCGGCTCGAGAGCGGCGGGCTCGCGAAGCTGTATCGCGAGCTCGAGCTGCCGGTCGCGCGGCTGCTCGCGCACGTCGAGCGCGTCGGCATCTGCATCGACGCCGATCACTTCCGCGCGCTGTCGCGCGAGGTCGAACAGCGGCTCGCCACGCTCGAGCAGGACATCTACCGGATCGCCGGGACCGAGCTCAACATCGGCTCGCCGAAGCAGCTCGGCGAGCTGCTGTTCGACAAGCTCGGGCTCGACACCAAGGGCGTGCGCCACACGAAGACCGGGTGGTCGACCGAGGCCGACACGCTCGAGCAGCTCGATCACGAGATCATCAAGCCGATCCTCGAGCACCGCGAGATCAGCAAGCTCAAGGGTACGTACCTCGACGCGCTGCCGCCGCTCGTGTCGCCGAAGACCGGCCGCGTGCACACGACGTTCAACCAGGTCGTCGCCGAGACCGGGCGGATCTCGTCGCAGGATCCCAACCTCCAGAACATCCCGATCCGCAGCGAGCTCGGCCTCGAGATCCGCCGCGGGTTCGTCGCCGCGCCCGGCAAGGTGCTGATCGCGGCGGACTACTCGCAGATCGAGCTGCGCATCCTCGCGCACCTGTCGGGCGACCCGCTGCTGACGAGCGCGTTCCGCGATCGCATCGACGTCCACACGCAGACCGCGGCCGAGGTGTTCGGCGTCGCGCGCGAGCAGGTGACCGCCGAGCAGCGGCGGATCGCGAAGGCGGTCAACTACGGGCTGTCGTACGGCCAGAGCGACTTCGGGCTCGCGCGCGCGCTCGACGTGTCGCGCACGCAGGCGGCCGAGTACTCGCGGCGCTACTTCCAGCGCTTCCCGACGATCCACAAGTTCATGGACGAGATCGTCGCGGTCGCGCGCGCGCAGGGCGGGGCGCGCACGCTGCTCGGCCGGTGGCGGCCGATCGCGAACCTCATGTCGAAGTCGCCGGCCGCGCGTCACGCCGCCGAGCGCGTCGCGCAGAACACGCCGATGCAGGGCACCGGCGCCGACATCATCAAGCTCGCGATGCTGCGCACGAGCGAGCGGGTCGCGAAGGAGGCGTGGCCGGTCAAGCTCCTGCTCACCGTGCACGACGAGCTGGTGTTCGAGGCGCCGCCGGCGCTCGCCGACAGGCTCGGCGCGGCGCTGCGCGAGGAGATGGAGAACGTCTACAAGCTCAGCGTCCCGCTCGAGGTCGACATCGGCGTGGGCGAGAACTGGGCCGACGCGTGACGCGAACGGGAATTGTCGACGAGGCTAGTTGAGCTGGGTGAAGTCCACGACAGCTTGCCACTGCGCTTGTTGCTTCTGCTGCGGATCGACAATTGTTTCGATCGTTCGCAGTCGCTGACGCAGTCCGAGCGCCAGCGCGTCGCCCTTGTCAGCAGCCCGCCGTGCGGTGACCACGCGGTCGAACGGCTGCCACTTGGCGCCCGAGATGATCATCCCCGCGACGCTTCCGGAGCCGAGAGCGAC
>JBLMXA010000270.1:0-7685 GCA_050257515.1 Acidobacteriota bacterium
GGAACAATGTACGTATGCAGGCAGGTAGAAGCGGTTGAATGCTGGCCGTGAAGCAAAAGCGCAGCGAGTTCGAGCGCCAGGCGCTCGTCCACCTCGATGCGATGTACGGCGCGGCCTACCGGCTGACGCGCAACCCGCGCGACGCCGAGGATCTCGTGCAGGATGCGCTGCTCCGCGCGTATCGGTTCTGGGACTCGTTCCAGCAGGACTCGAACTGCAAGGCGTGGCTGCTGCGCATCGTGACCAACACGTTCATCAACGAGTACCAGCGCAAGAAGCGCTCGCGCGAGATCCTCGACGCGGCGAGCGCGGAGCAGGAAGCGACCGACGGCGTGCTCGTGCACGCCGCGGCGCACGACAAGCAGTCGCCGGAGCGCGCGCTCCTCGAGTCGAGCGTCTCCGACGACGTCCAGCGCGCGCTCGAGCAGCTGCCGGACGACTTCCGCACCGCGGTCATCCTCTGCGACATGCAGGGCTTGTCGTACAAGGAGATCGCGGAGATCATGGAGTGCCCCGTGGGCACCGTGATGTCTCGACTGTTCCGCGGCAGGAAGCTGCTCGCCGCGGCGCTGCGCGAGTTCGCGGTCAGCGAGGGCTACGTGAAGCCAACCGAGACCGAGACCGATGACAAGGCCAAGACGATCGATCTCGAGAAGTACCGCGCTGCCAAGGCGCGCGAGGGTTCGCGATGAGTCTGTGTGAAAGTATCGACACCCTTTCGATGGCGTTTCTCGACGACGAGCTCGCCCCCGAGGAGCGCCGAGAGCTCGAGCTGCATTTGACGGAGTGCCCGAGCTGCCGCGCGCACGTCGATGGCGAGCGCTCCGATCACGAGATGCTGGCGCGCGCACTCGCCGCGCCCGCTGCACCCGACCTCCTGCGGGCGCGCATCGCGCGTGCACTGGATGCCGAGGACGCGGCGGTGGCGCGCGCCGACCGCTGGCGGTGGACGAAGTGGCTGCTGCCCGGCTCGGCGATCATCGCCGCGGCCGCGGCGATCGCGGTGTTCGTCGCGGTCAAGCCGGCGAGCCCCGGCGAGGTCGGCCCGGTCGCGCGCCAGGCCGCCGACATCGCGCAGCGCCCGCTGCCGCTCGAGGTCCAGGGGCCGAGCACCGGACCGTGGCTGCAGCAGCACTTCGCGAGCATGGAGATGCCGCGGATCGCGGAGCCGTCGACCGAGCTGCTCGGCGCGCGGCTGCTACCGAAGGGCATCAACGGCCACGACGGTGCGCTGCTGTCGTACCAGCTCGATCTCGACGGCCGGCCGTTCGTGCTGTCGGTGCTCGTCGTGCGCGACATCCACGACGGCGAGATGAGCGATGGCGACGAGGTCGAGGTCAACGGGCGCACGCTGCACGTGCTCGAGTCTCAGGGCCGCGTCGCGGTGACGACCACCGACGTCAACCACATGGGCTACATGTTCATGGCGCCGGCGCTGTCGACGAACGAGCTCGTGTGGCTCGTCGGCAGAACGTCGCTCGTCGGCAAGTAGGGACGATTCTGACGGCCCGCGGCGCGAAGTGCGCCCCTGACTCGGGATATGATCGAGCCAGGCCAAGGGATGAACCGCCGAGTCCTGCTGATCGACGCCGACCCGACGTTTCGCGACACGCTGACCCGGCTGCTCAACCGGTATCGCGTGGTGGTGATGACGGAGCCGGAGCCCGACCGCGCGATCGCGCTCGCGAACGCGGACGCGCCGTCGCTGATGGTGATCGGCGTCGAGGAGCCCGACAAGGCCGGCTTCCGGGTGTTCCAGAAGTGCAAGAAGGGCGCGCTGTCGAAGGTGCCGGTCGTGCTCGTCACCTCGTCGGTCGCGGCCGACAGCTTCGCGAAGCACAAGGGCCTCAAGGTCCACGCCGACGACTACATCGACAAGCGCGCGATGACCGACGACGAGCTCGTCGCGAAGATCGACAACCTGGTCGGGCTCGGCGACCTGCAGGAGGACGAGCTCGGCATCGCGGTCGAGGACGAGATCCCGATGGAGGTCGTCGGCGACGTCGTCGAGGAAGAGGTCGGAGGCGACGACAACGACTTCGCGAAGGACGACGACATGCGCACGGTCGGGCCGAACGACGGCATCCGTGCGGACTCGATGATCTCGGCCGAGACCGATGCCGCGTTCGATGCGCTGCTCGGCAGCGAGGAGCCCAAGCCGGTCGTGACCGCGAAGCCGGAGCCCGCGCCCGAGCCGGCCCCGGAGCCCGCGCCCGCGCCGGAGCCCGCGTCCGTCGAGGCCGCCGACGCCGAACCGTCGGTCGTCGCGGACGCGATCCCCGAGCCGGTGCCCCACCCGGGGCGGCCCGAGCCCGAGACGCCGCCGCCGGCGCTCGACGCCGACGCGGTCCCCGAGCCGGTGCCGCATCACCTGCCCGACTCGAGCGCGCACGAGCAGCCCGCGATGACCGCACGGCCCCAGACGCGAGGCGATTTCTCCGAGGAGGAGGGGGTCTCGCAGATGGACGCGGGCGGCCAGATCGCCCACCTGCGCGCCGAGTCGTCGATCCCGCTCGACGAGGAGGAGCTCGAGTCGCTCGACGACGAGATCGAGGAGCTGGCCGAAGACGAGCCGGAGCCCGCCCGCCCTGCGTCGACGACGCACGCGCCACCGGTCCGCGCGCAGAGCGAGCCCGTGATCACGTCGGCGCCGCGCCCCAAGCCGCCGACCCAGGCGCCGCTGTCGGTACACGAGGAATCGACGGTCGCGCGCGAGCCCGTCGCCGAGGCGGTGCGCAAGAGCGGCTCGCATCCCGCGATCGACCTCGGGCTCGACATGGTCGCGCAGGACGCCGATCGCGACCAGTCGGGCGTCTACGACCGCAAGAGCCTGCGCAAGATGGGCGAGCTCGAGCGCCAGATCGCGCAGCTCAAGACCGAGCTCGAGCGCGCGCGCGCCGCGGCCGATAGCGCCGCGAAGGGCGGCGGACGCGAGGCGCAGTTCCTGAACCTCCGCGAGTCGATGCTCGCGAAGGACAAGGAGCTCAAGCAGATCAAGGCGGACCTCACCGCGCGCGAGGACGAGCTGACCGACGTGCGCGAGAAGCTCAAGCAGGCGCAGCACGCGAAGACCGCGCTCGAGACGAAGAACGGCGAGCTCGAGCAGAAGATCTTCGACAGCACCGATCAGACGAAGGAGCTCGCCGAGGCGCTCAAGCAGGCGACCGGACAGGCCGCGGCGCTGGAGGAGCAGCTCGCGGCGACGAGGAAGGCGGCCGAGCAGCTCGAGCACGATCTCGCGACCGAGCGCGCGCTGCGCGCGTCGAACGCGTCGGATGCCGAGCAGACGCTGCGCCAGGAGCGCGAGCAGCTCGTCCAGCGGCACCAGCACGAGCTGGCCGCGGCGCGCGAGGAAGCGCACGCCGCGCAGCAGGCAGCGCTGGCGACGCTGCGCGAGGAGCTCGAGGCCGCGCACGGCGAGGCGGTGAGCGAGGCGATCGAGGAGGTGCGGCGCGCGAACGCCGAGGAGCACGAGCGCGCGATCACCGACCTCGAGCGCAAGCACACGCGCGACATCGTCAACCTCAAGGCGGATCAGGCCGGCACGCTGACCGAGCTCAAGAACGCGCTCGGCGGCGAGCTCGACGAGGTCAAGGCGGCGTACGCCGAGCTCCAGGACGCGCACGCCGAGGCGGTCGCCGCGGCCGCGGCCGACAAGGCCGCCGCGCTCGAGCAGCTCGCGCAGAAGCACGCCGCCGAGCTCGAGGCGATGGCCGACGAGCACGCCGAGGCCCTCGAGCGCGACGCCGAGTCGCACGGCCAGGCGCTCGCGCAGCTCAAGGCACAGCTCGATCGCGCGACCGCGAACCACGAGAACGCCGTCGAGACCGCGCGCCTCGAGCTCGAGCAGCTGACGGCGCAGCACGAGCAGCACAAGGGCGAGCTGCGCGACCAGCACCAGGCCGCGGTCGCCGACCTCCGGGCCCAGCACCAGGAGGAGCTCGCGAAGGCTCACGACGAGCACGAGCGCCTCGTCGATGCCGCCCGGCGCACGACCGAGCAGCACCGCGCCGCGATGGCCGAGCTGCAGCAACGGTTCGAGGCCGAGCTCGAGCAGACCCGCGAGCTCGCCGCGCGCGAGGCGACCGAGCAGCGCGCGGCGCTCGCCGCCGCCAGGCGCGCCGCCGAAGAAGACGCCGCGCGACACGAGGCCGCGGCCGAGGAGGCGGAGCAGCGCCACGCCAAGGCGATCGCCGACCTCGAGGCGAAGCACGAGCGCCAGCTCGCGGTCGCGAACGGCGAGCACCTCAAGGCGAAGGCGGTCGCCGACGCCGAGCACGGCAGGCAGGTCGCGGCGCTCCAGGCCCAGGCCGACCAGGCGCGCGCCGAGCTGGAGGCCGAGCACGCGCGCGTCGTGCGCGAGCTGACGAGCGAGCGCGACGAGCTCAAGCGCGGGCTGTCGTCGGCGCGCGACAACCTCAAGCGCAGCGAGGGCGAGCTCGCGTCGGCGGTGCAGACGATCGCCGATCGCAACGCCGAGCTGCGCGCGCACGCCGCCGCGATCGCCGAGCGCGACCAGCGCATCGCCGAGCTGCGCAAGGAGATCGAGGTCATCGAGGCCGAGAACGCGAGCTACCAGGACCAGGTGCTGCGCGCCTACCAGAAGATCAAGGCCGACGAGGCGATGGTCGCCCGCGCGCGCAAGGCGATGGCGATCGCGCTCACCGTGCTCGACGACGAGGGCGCGAAGGCCCGCGAGCCGGAATAGCCGCCAAGGCGCCGAGATCGCCAGGACAGACGCCAAGCAGATCTTCTTTCGAAGATCGTCTTGGCGTCTGTCTTGGCGTGCATGGCGTCTTGGCGGCTACTCTGAGGCGTGCTGCGCCTCCTCCTGGCGATCTTGGCGATCTCGACCGGCGCGCCGTTCGTGCGCTTCGCGTCGGTGCACCCGACGGTCGCCGAGGCGGTCGCGATCGCCGCGTTGCGCGTGGGGCTGGCGTCACTGCTGCTGGTCGCGGCCGGGTGGCGCGAGCTGGCCGCGCTGAAGGCGATCCGCGAGTGGCGGTGGGTGGTGGTCGCCGGTGCCCTGCTCGCGGTGCACTTCGGCTCGTGGATCGCGTCGCTGTCGTTCACGTCGACCGCGGCATCGGTGGCGCTCGTGTGCACGAGCCCGATCTTCGCGGCGCTGTTCGGCACGCTGCTCGGCGACCGCGTGACGCCGCGCGAGATCGGCGGCATCGCGATCGCCGCCGCGGGCTGTGCGGTGCTCGCCGGCGGCGACTGGCGCGCAGGCGCCGACGCGATCGTCGGCGACGCGCTCGCGCTCGTCGGCGCGGCGAGCGCCGCCGGGTACCTCGTCGTCGGCCGCCGGCTGCGCGCGTCGGTCCCGCTCCTGCCCTACCTCGGCGTCGTCAACGCGATCGCGGCGGCCGTGCTGGTCGTCGCCGCGTTCGCGCTCGGCTCCACCCTCACTGCCCTACCTCCTCGGTTCTACGCCGCGTCCGCCGGCGCCGCGCTGATCGCGTCGTTCGTCGGCCACAGCCTGCTCAACGCCGCCGTGCGCACGACGCCGACCCACCTCGTGACGCTCGCGGTGCTCGGCGAGCCGATCGGCGCCTCGCTGATCACGTGGGCCGCGTTCGGCGAGCAGCCGCCGCTGCACGCCGCGATCGGCGGCGCGATCGTGCTCGCCGGGATCGCGTTCGGGTTCGCGCGCCGCGCGAGGTAGGGCGCGGCGGCCGCCGCGTCGCCGGTGGTGCCGAGCACGACGGACATCTGCTTGCCCTCCGGCACGAACACGAACTTCGACGTCGGGCTGGTCAGCGCACGCAGCTGCACGAGCAGCGGCGTCAGCGACTTGCCGAGCAGCTCCTGGGCCTTCGCCTCGCCCTCGGCGCGGATCCTCGCCGACTCGGCGTCGCTCTGGGCCGCGATCCGCGCGGTCTCGCGTGACGACTCCGCGTGGACGCGTGCGATCTGCGCGTCTTGCGACGCGAGCTTCAGCTCGGCTTCCTTCTGCGTCTCCTGCTGCTGCAGGACCAGCCGCTGCTCGATCGCGGCCTGCACCGACGGCGGATAGTCGATGTGCTGGAGCGCGACCCGCCCGAGCTCGAGGTGGTGGCCGGCGATCCGCTGCTCGACGTGGGCGCGGATCTCGCTCTCGATCTTCTCGCTGTTCTCGGGAAGGTCCGTCATGTTGTACTGCGCGAGCACCGTGCGTGTCGCGGTGAAGAACGCCGACTGCACGACGGTGTCGTAGTAGCGCGTGCCGAGATCGCTCTGCAGCTCGTAGAGCTCGCGCACGTTCGGCCGCACCGCGATGCCGGCCTGGACCTCGAGGTGCACGTCGTCGGCGGTGAGCACGTGCATCTTCTCCTCGTACTCGGTCCATTGCGACGGATACATCAGGATCTCGGTCCACGGCATGTGCCAGTAGAGGCCTTCGGCGAGCACGTCGCGCGTCACTCCCTTGCCGGCGTACGACCACAGGCCGACGTGACCGGCGGGGATGCGCGTGGCGCAGCTGCATAACACGACCACCAGGAGACGGCGCATGCGGCCATCGTCCGCGACCCGCCGCGGCGCCGATCATTAACGTCGCGTGACGACCATTAGCTTCGCGTGAACCTACGCGTGCGCGACGCGCGCGACCGGCGCCTGCTTGCCGGAGAACCACAGCGCGCGCTCGATGGCGAGCAGGAGCGGCCCGAACGTCTGCCGATCGAGCGCCGACACGACGAAGCCGCCGCCGTGCTGCGAGAGGTGCTCGGCGTCGTTCGCGTCGAGGCGATCGGCCTTGTTCCACACGAGCACGCGCGGTTTGTCGGCCAGCTGCAGGTCGGACAGGATGCCGTCGACCGCGCGGATCTGCTGGTCTCGGTCGGGATCCGAGGCATCGACGACCTGCACGAGCAGGTCGGCGTCGGCCATCTCCTCGAGCGTCGCGCGGAACGCGGCGACGAGCTCCTCGGGCAGATCGCGGATGAAGCCGACGGTGTCGGTGATCACGACCTCGCGCTCGTGCGGGAACCGCAGCCGCCGGCTGATCGGATCGAGCGTCGCGAACAGCTTGTCCTCGGCGCGCGCGTTGCCCTCGGTCAGCGAGTTGAGCAGCGTCGACTTGCCGGCGTTCGTGTAGCCGCAGATCGCGATGATCGGGACCTCGCGCTGCGAACGCTGCTTGCGGCGCAGCCGCCGGTCGTCGGCGAGCTCGCCGAGGCGCTTCTCGAGCAGGTGGATCCGCTCGCGCGCACGGCGGCGGTTGATCTCGAGCTTGGTCTCGCCGGGGCCGCGGCCGCCGATGCCGCCGGTGAGCCGCGACATCATCGTGTTCTTCTCGACGAGCCGCGGCAGCGCGTAGCGCAGCTGGGCCAGCTCGACCTGCAGCTTGCCGTCGCGGCTCGTCGCGTGCTGCGCGAAGATGTCGAGGATCAGCATCGTGCGATCGAGCACCTTGAGCTCGGTCGCCTCGCTGATCGCGCGCGCCTGGCCGGGCGTCAGGTCGGGGTCGAAGATCACGACCTCGGCGCCGAGCTGCATCGCGCGCAGGAGGATCTCGTCGAGCTTGCCGCGGCCGACCAGGAACTTGGGGTCGGCCTCGGGCCGGCGCTGCACGAGCACGTCGAGCACCTTGACCCCGGCGGTGCGACACAGCTCGCGGAGCTCGGCGATGCGCGCCTCGGCGTCGCGAGCGCGACCGATCTCCACGTGGACGATGATCGCGCGGTCCTTGCCGAGGTCGGTCG
>JBLMXA010000271.1:0-5501 GCA_050257515.1 Acidobacteriota bacterium
ATTCTCGGGGCCGGTATGGGAGAAGTCGCGCAAGCGCGTGTACTTCCTTCAGCGCTGGCCGTCGACGAAGAGCATGAAGCGGATCCGGCAGCGCGTGAAGGACCTGACCACGAGGTCACGCTGTCACCGGGACCCTCGCGACGTGATCGCGGGGCTCAACCCGGTGCTGCGCGGCTGGGGGCAGTACTTCCGCACCGGCAACGCTGCGGACAAGTTCAGCGAGATCGACAAGTACGTCACGTGGCGGCTCAAGCGGATGCGTGTGCAGCGCAAGGGTCGGCACCTGAAGCCTGGCGAGGCTCGCCGCTGGAACGCGTCCTACTTCCACGCCCTCGGACTCCACCACCTCCACGGCACCGTCCGATATCCGGAGGCTGCGTAATGCCTCATCACGTCCAACAACGACCGCCCGTTAGCCGTGTGCAGGAAATCTGCTCGCACGGTTTGATAGGGGTCCTTGCCGTAACCCACCCCAAGGTGGGGGAAAGCTAGGCTCTACCAATGGCCGAGGGGCTCATTGGACCGGGTTTCTACCCACAGCCGAACGAATGGACGTGCGGTCCGTTCGCGCTCAAGCACGCGCTGCTCGCGCTCGGCCGCATGGTCGACGTCAACCAGATCGCGTCGACCGCGCGCACCCACTGGTGGTCGGGGACCAACGAGATCCAGCTCGCGCGCGCCGCTCGCGAGTTCGAGTGCGACCTCGTGCTGGAGCGGCGCAGCGACGAGGAGGCCGCGCGCAAGCTGCTGGTCAAGTACCTGCGCGAGCAGACGCCCGTGCTGCTGTGCGTCGACGAGTGGACGCACTGGATCACCGTGCTGCGCGCCGAGGACCGCCGGTTCGTCGTCGTCGACAGCAACGACGATCCGCTGCTGTCACTGCGCACGTGGCCGCAGCTGCGCAACTGGTGGCGCTACCACGACGTCGACTACGTCAAGGACAACCCGCCGGTGCTCTACGATCTGATGGCGGTCGCGCCGCGGTTCCGCACGACCGTGAAGGCGGACTTCTCGGTCGAGCGCGTGAAGTTCCTGCGGCGGCCGGAGAACCGCCGGCTCGCCGGGCACTGGAACGAGTACCTCGAGGACCTGCTCGAGATCTGCAAGCCACCGTCGGTGCGCATCGCCGAGCCGCTGTCGATGGGCGAGTTCCTGCGCCGCCACCAGGAGCTGCTCGTCACGCGCGTGATCTACTGGCACGGCGACGTCAACCGCGACGAGGTCGCGCGCGTGCTGCGCGACCTGCGATTCGTGTCGGAGACGTACGGCCTGGTGATCCCGGCGTCGATGGCCCGGCGCGCGCTCGCCGACCTCGCGATCCTGGTGTCGCTGTGGGCGTGCGCGGACCGCGGCGTCGATCCGATGTTCGGCGCGCAGGGCGCCGACGCGCGAGCCGGCCACCGCCGGTCGCGCCGCAACGGCCGCGCTCACTGAAGCGTGACGGTCAGCTTGGCAGCGCCGCCGTCGAGCTCGAACGACTGGCCGCGGGCGGCGACGACGGTCGAGCGGTTGCGCAGCTCGCGATCGCCGTGCGTGGTCTGCCAGTCGATCTCGAGGCGCACGTCGGAGTTGCCGTCGGCCTTCGCGCACACGTTGATCTTGTCGTGCTCGTCGGGAGCCTTGGCCTCGATCCCGCCGCACGCGTCGGTGACGAGCTCGAGCTTGTAGTGGCGAGTGTCCTTGCCGGCACCGAGCGTGAAGCCGAGGTGCATCGACTTGGTGTCGGCGAGCGCGGGGGCGCAGAGCAGCGTGACGATCAGGAGGGGCTTGAGCATGCGCGCGCATACAGCAAGCGCCGCGCCACGCGCCAAGTGCGCGGCGACGCGTGATCGCGTGGCGCGCGCGCTGCCAGACTGGCGCTACGCGAGCGGCCGGCGGAGCCAGCCGAGCGCGCGGGCGAGCGGCGGTGCGCTCGCGTGGGCGTCGCGGTAGACAGCGTCGGCGGTGGTGGACATCTCGGCGAGGTCGTCGTCGGTGATGCCGACGCCGTAGCGCGCGCGCTCGAGGATCTGCGCGCAGCGCTCGAGGCCGGAGATGCCGACCCGGCGCGCGAACTCGCGCGGCGACTCGCCGGCGTCGTAGCGCCAGCCCGCGTCGCGCAGGCCGACGAGCGCGAGCTGCCACGAGTTCGACACGCGCTGGTCGACGGTCTCGTCCCAGAACGGGCGGCGCAGGTGGCGCAGCGTGACGGCGCGGCGGACGGGGCGGAGCGCGATCGCGAGCAGGCGCGACGCGATCGCGCCGGCGAGCAGCAGCAAGAGGATGTGGACGATCGTCGTGGTGCGATCGGAGGCGTCATGCGCCGCGATCGGCGTGGAGGTGGCGCCGGCTGGCATCGGTGAGGAGGGCGGCGAGGGCGCGAGGTGAGGCGCGGGGGGCGGCGGCGGCGCTGCCGGCGTCGGCGCGGGGGGCGGGTCGACGCGAGCGATGCGCGGCGCGGGCGGCGGGGGCGCGGGCGGCGGGGGCTGCGCGATGGACGGCGTCAGTGACGGTGACGGTGACGGCGTCAGTGACGGTGACGGTGACGGTGACGGTGTCAGTGACGGTGACAGTGACGGTGACAGGGACGGTGACGGTGACGGTGACAGTGACGCGTAGGGCGACGGCGTGTACGACGGCGGAGGCGAGGCGTACGGGCCGTGACCGGCGCGCGAACGATGCGTCTCGATCGACGGCGGCAGCGGCTCGTCGGGCATCACCGGCGCGATCGGCGCGGGCACGCCGACCGAGGGCATGTAGGGGCCGTCGACATCCGGAGCGTAGTCGTCGCCGTACGACAGCTGGTACGCGTCGGGCACGCGGTCGACGCAGGCGGTGCATGCGTTCCACGTGTCGGTGCCGGTCTGCAGGCCGCGGCCGAGATCGAGGTACTCGCGCACGCGCGTGCGATCGGCGTCGTCGTGGCTCGGGCAGCACGGCAGGCCGATGCCGGCGGTCTGCACGTGCACGTGCGCGGTCTCGGTGTGCCACAGCATCGGACCGATGAACGCGGCGGCGGCGAACGCCGCGCCGACGATCGCGAGCGACCAGGACGCTCGCGCGAGCGTGCTCGCGGGTGCTTCGCGGTGGACGCGCACCGGCGCGGTGATCGCGAGCGACGTCGCGCCGGTGGTGCGCCACAGGCCGACGCGGCGGGACTCCCGCGCGCGCAAGAACGCGACGAAGCCGACGGCGACGACGCCGAGCAGCACGATGCCGACGCCGTCGAGCGTGCGCACGCCGCGCGTGCGATCGAGGATCGTCAGCATCCACAGCACCACCGGGAACCACGCCGCCGCGAGCGCGCCGCGCTCCGCCAGGCTCGCGTACGCGCACGCGGTCGCGGGCACGAACGCGAGCCAGAACGCGCGCGGCACGAGCTCGTCGGCGGCGAGCGGCACGCCGAAGTAGAGCAGGACGGCGAGGATCGCGACGACGAGCCACGCGCGCACGTTCCTGAGCGCGAGCACGTGGCCGAGCGTCGAGCCGAGCAGCGCGCCGAGCCCGAGCGGCACGAGCGCGTCGGTCGACACGCACAGCCCGTACAGCGCGATGCCGCCGGCGAGCATCAGCCAGTAGATCGCGACGACCGGCGCCGCGAGACGATCGCGGGCGCGCGCGGCGGAGCGGGCGGCACGGCGGGTCCGCGCGGTCACGACGCGGCCTCCAGCGCGACGCGCGCGCCGCGCGGCAGCGCGACATACGTCGCGGGGACCGCGCTCCACACGGATTCGGCGAGCACGGCGTGATCGCGCCACATCGCGGCGAGCAGCGCCTTGTCGGCGCGCCGCCGCTCGGGCCGGTTGTCGGCGCTGCCGATCGGGTACGGCAGCGTCACCGGCGGTGCGGGCAGCTGCTGCGGCTCGAGCGTCGTCCACCGCGCCTCGGGCACGACGATCTGCGCGACGTCGGCGTCGATCACGTGCGGGCGCGCGGTGACGACGACGTGGCGCACACCGCGCTCGACGAGCGCGCTCGTCTTCAGGACGTCCTGCCAGCGCGCGCGAGCGCCGAGCTTGAGCACCTCGCGCGGCGAGCGCACGTTCATCGCGCGCTCGACCGCGACCGGTCCCTTGCCGGCGTCGATCGCGGCGACCATCGTCACGCGCGTGCCGGTCTGCGCGAGTGCCTTGCCGACGCCGAGCCACACGCCGACCAGCGCGTCGAGCAGCTGCGCGCTGCCGACGCAGCTCAGCATGTGCGCGCCCCACAGCTGGGTGTCGAGCACGACGCGCACGCGCGGCTGCGCGACCGGGATCTCGTCCGGGAGCCGGACCATCAGCCGATCGGTCTGCAGCGAGCGCACCCAGTGGATGCGCCGCGTGTCATCGCCGGTCGCATACTCGCGCACGCGGAACGTGCCCTCGGTCGGCAGCTTCTGCGTCGGCATGGTCGTCGCGGCGTCGCCGCCGATGCCGAGCAGGTCGCGCGCGCCGTCGACGGCGAGCGGCCGCGGCAGCACGAGCAGGGTCGCATCGCCGCGGTGGACGAGCGGCCCGCGCGCGATGCCGAGCACGTCGCCGAGCCACCACGTCATCGGCGCCGCGCGGTGCTCGCCGCGCGGTGCCGCGCCGAGGTCGGCCTCGAGCTCGAGCTGCGCGCGCGAGTGCTCGGCGCCGAGCGCGTAGCGCGTCGTCGGGCCGTGGCGCAGCGCGCGCCCGGCGCCGAACAGCCGCATGCCCGGGGGGATCCGCACGCCGGCGAGCTGCACGTGCTCGCGCACGCCGTCGCCCTCGACCGGCGACTCCGGCGCGAACGTGCGCGCGATCGTCGCGCCGTGCCACGCGGCGTCCCCGCCGGCGGCGATCGCGGTCCACGTCACCGCGCCGTAGACGGTCGCGAGGCCGAGCACGCCGAGCACGCTCGCGCTCGCCCACCCGGTGATCGAGCCGAGCACGATCGCGCCGGCGCCGGCCCACATCAGCGAGCGGCCGGTGCCGGTCAGGATGTCGAGCCGCGCCCACGACGACGGCCCGTCCGCGCCGCGCCGCGCGTGCGACGCCTCCATCCAGCGCATGCCGACCGCGAGCAGCATCACGAGCCACAGCGCGAGCAGCGCGCCGCTCGCGATCGACAGCACGCGATCGTGATCCTGCGCGTACGCGAGCCACGCCGCCGACAGCACCGACGGCACGACCAGCGCGTTGCGCGACGACGTCGCCGTCACCGCGCGCCTCCGACCGCGCGCAGGCGGTCGCGCACGCCGGCGAGATCGGAGCCGAGCCGGTGGCGCAGCACGTCGGGCGCGACGTGGTGGAGGTCCTCCATCGTCACGAACTCGCGGCCGCTCAGCATCGCGCGCGCCTGCGCCGCGCGCACCCACGCGAGCGTCGCGCGCGGGCTGATCGCGCCGCCGTCGTCGGCGCTGCGGCGCAGCGTGTTGACCATGTCGACCGCGGCGCGCTTGATCGCGGGGGTGACGTGGATGTACGGCACGGTCGCGCGCCAGGCGAGGAACGCGGCCCGCGCGATCACCGGCCGCAGCGACGCGAGCGGCGAACGCGCGCCGAGGTGGGTGTCGA
>JBLMXA010000272.1:0-7192 GCA_050257515.1 Acidobacteriota bacterium
AGTGGCCGCCTTCGGTGACGAGCGCGACCGACTGCGCGACGATCGCGGCGTCGACGCTGCGCGTCGCCGCGTACTGCATCGCCGCCTGCACGCTGTCCGCCACCACGAGTCGATCGCGGACGCGGTCCCACAGCCCCGCGTAGGTCAGCGCCTGCCACGCGGCGGCGCCGTACGGCGCGTGATCGGGGTTCGCGATCGCGATGTGCTGGAACCTGGCGTCGGCGAGGTCGCCGAGCTTGCCCGGCGGCGTCACGCCCTGGGGCGTCCACACGACGAGCTGGCCGCGCGCGTACGGCCGCTCGCTCGTCGGATCGCAGTGGCCCGACGCGACCGCCCGGTCGGCGTAGCTCGCGTTCGCCGCGGCGAACAGGAAGTACGGCGCGCCCTGCTCGATCTGCTTCGCGAGCAGCCCGCTCGAGGCGAAGTCGAACACCGGCTCGATCCCGGTCCGCTTCTCGAAGTCGGGGCCGAGCTCGCCGAACGCGGCCTCGAGGTCGGAGGCCGCGGCGACCCTGACGATCCGGTGCGTCGCCTCGTGCGAGCACGCGACCGCGAGCACCGCACACACGATCAGGAGCCTCATCGCGTGGTCATGCCAAGCAAGCCGCGTACCTCGCGCGCACGCCGCCAACCTCGCGGTTTGCGCGTTACAGCCGCGTTACCGTCGCGGACTCGGGACCGGAATTGGAGCCGCAGGTCCCGGGCGCGCGAGCGGAGGCACCGGGTAAGCCAACACCGCATGGCAACAGCAAAGTGACACCGCGCGGCACCGAAGTTGAACTCATGCCCGCTGGTGGACGCCGAAGTTCGCGATCTCGTCGGTCTGGCCGAGCAAGCGGTCGCCGCCGGCCAGCGCCAGGATGCATCCTCGCTCTACGTCGAGGCGGGGCGGGCGGCGGCGGCGGGCGAGCTGTGGCGGATCGCGATCCGCTGCTACCGAGCCGCGCTCGAGCTCGATCTGCTCGATCGCCACGTGATCGCGCGCCTGCTGCGGCTCGGCGCGCGCGCCGGGGCCGAGTGGGACCCCTACGCGCGCACGCTCGATCGCCTCGACTGGCCGCACTTCGCCTGTCGCGGCGCCAACATCGTGCTCGGCGACGGCCCCGCGTGCGTGCGGTGCCCGGAGGTCGGGCCGGTGCTCGAGCTCGCGATGACCGAGTCCGACCTCGTCGACGTTCGCCCGCTGCGCCCGTTCGCCGAGATGCCGCTCGCGATGGCGCTCGTCATCGCGCGGCGGGCGCTGTGGCCCGAGCCGCGCCCGCCGTGGCTCGACCAGCGCCACCGTCCGGCAGCGCAGATCCGCGTCGTGTTCGACGCCCGGCGCGCGGTGTGGCTCGACGAGCTCGGCGACTGGCGATCGCGTGCGCTGTAAGAAATCGGAGATGCCGCTGTCATGCTGCCGCAACAGAAATGGTTGGTTCCTTACCAAGCGCGTCGCAGGTGTGAACGCGCTGTAACCCGCTTGCCATGATTGAAACCGATCGATGTCATTACGCTAGCCGGATGCGATGTGCTCTGGCGGTGGTGATCGCGCTGTCGACCTCTGCGTGCGACGACTTCAACGGCCCCGCGTGCAACACGGTCGCCGATTGCGGCGATCCGACGTGCGCGAACCTCGTCTGCGAGGACAACCACTGCGGGATCATGCCGCTGCCCGCCGGCGCGATGGGCACGATCCAGACCGACGGCGACTGCAAGCTCGCCGCGTGCGACGGCAAGGGCCACGTCGTGCAGATGGCGGACGACAGCGACCTGCCGGCGGTGAGCGGAGCCTGCTTCGTCGCGACCTGCACCGGCGGCACGCCGTCGACCCCGCCGGCGCAGGCGGGCACGACGTGCGGGCAAGATCTCGTGTGCGACGACGTCGGCAAGTGCGTCGGCTGCTACACCGCGTTCGAGTGCCCGGGGACGGACACCGAGTGCCACCAGCGCACGTGCACGAACGAGATGTGCGGCGTCACGAACGTATCGGCGGGCACCAAGCTCGTCAGCGGTCAGGTCAAGGGCGACTGCCAGGTGATCGAGTGCGACGGCAGCGGCGGCACGATGAGCGTCGCCGACAACACCGACAAGCCGACGACGACGAACCAGTGCATCAGCGTCGGATGCAGCAACGGCGCGCCGACGTCGACGCCGCTGCCGGCCGGCACGAGCTGCGGGACCGGCCTCGTGTGCGATGGCAACGGCGTGTGCGGCCAGTGCAACGCACCGAGCGACTGCCCGGCGCTCGCCGGCGGCGATACCGACTGCCAGTCGCGCACGTGCACGAGCCACGTGTGCGGCGTGTTCGAGGCCGCCGCAGGCACGCCGACGTCGACGAACCCACCGCAGATCGCGGGCGACTGCCACCAGATCCAGTGCGACGGCAGCGGCGGCACGATGACCGTCGTCGACGACACCGACCCGGGCAGCGACAACAACAGCTGCACGGCCGACACCTGCTCGGGCGGCAACCAGGTCCACACCGCACTCGCCGACGGCACGGTGTGCGCCGACCCCGGCAGCGTCGGGACGCGGTGCCTCATGGGCAGCTGCGTGCCGAGCGTGTCGCTCGTGCTCGTCGGCGACGGCTCGACGGCGCTGTCGGGCGCGGCCGCGCAGGTCGCGATCGAGGATCGCTACACCGACGGCACGCTGGTCGCCGAGACCGGCAACCCGGTCACGCTGCCGACCGCGGCGTCGGGCGGCAATGCCGCGTGCACCGAGACCGGCTCGGGCGGCGCGGGTGCGCCGCTCGAGGGCTTCCTGACGCGATCGGCCGACGAGCACTACGTCCTGCTCGCCTGTTACGACGCGGCGCCCGGCACCGCGAGCGTGCTGTCGACCGCGTCGTCGGCGACGAACCGCATCGTCGCGCGCGTCGACGCGACGCTCGCTGCCGACACGACGACGCGGCTCGACGTCGCGTTCAGCGGCAACAGCGTGCGCAGCGCCACCTCGAGCGACGGCAACCTGATCTGGGTCGCGGGCTCGCAGGGCTCGGGCAACACGAGCGGCGGCACCTGGTACACCGTGCACGGCGCGACCGGCGGCACGCAGGTCGAGAGCACGCCGACCACGAACCGCTGCGTCCACATCTACGGCGGCCAGCTCTACGGCACGTCGGGCGCGCCGCAGGGCTATCCGAACGTGTTCGCGATCGGCAGCGGCGAGCCGGTGTCGAGCGGACAGACCGTGACGCCGCTGCCCGGGATGCCGACCGGCACCACCGCGACGAACATGCCGCTCGACTACGTGATGCTCGATCTCGATCCGAGCGTCGCCGGGCTCGACACGCTCTACGTCGCCGACAACCGGACCGCCGCGAACGGTGGCGGGATCCAGAAGTGGACGTTCGACGGGACGAGCTGGACGCTCGCGACGACGTTCGACGGGCTGACCCCCGGCATGTACGCGCTCACCGGCTTCGCGTCGGGTGCGGGCGCCGTGATCATCGCGATCGCGAACACCGCGTCGGCCAACGTCGTCGTGATGTACGTCGACGACGGCGTGTCGACGCCGACTCCCACCACGATCGCGACGGCTCCCGCGAACAAGGCGTATCGCGGAGTCGCGCTGTCCCCGCACTGAGAGCGCGGCCCGGCGGCCGCCGGCACCGTTCCGGTCACCGCAGCTCGTCAGCGCGAGCCGAGCGCCGCGAGGATCGCGATCTCGATCGCGTCGACCGCGGCGTACAGCGCCTCGCCGTCGGGCAGCTCGCGGGGCAGGGTGGGGAGCGTCGCGCCGACCTCGCCGCAGACCGATCGCGCGAACGCCTCGAGCGTCGGCTCGCACCCCGCGATCGCCGCGACGATCGCGACGATCGCGCGGACGTCGTCCTCGGCCTTGCTGTCGGGAACGACGCCGAGGCCGGCGGCCATCACGGTCGGCACGGCCTCGTCGATGACGACGGTCTTCGCCGAGATCGCGCCGTGGCTGCCGCCGAGCTCGTGGATCGCCGCGGCGCCGCGCGCGAGCCGCTTGAGCAGGCGCACCTCCTCGGTCGCCGGCAGCTGCGGCGTGGTGTCGGCGAGCGACGCGCCCGCGGGGGCCTCGAACACCGCGGTGCGCGCCGCGCGATCGAGGCCGAGCGCGCGCTGCACGAACGGGCTCTGCACGCGGCCGAGCAGGCGCGCGTGCTCGAGCGCGCGCCCGGCGTCGTCGCTCGCGTCGAAGCGCTCGATCACGACGGAGCGATCGAGCACGGTGTCGACCGCGCGCGCGAGCTCGGAGATCGGCGTCTTGCCGAGCGGCGTCTCGAACTGGTAGCGCGGGCCGGCCTCGCCCTCGGCCGCGAGCTGCGCGATCGAGTGTGGTCCGGTCGTGCGCTTGCCGCGCGCGCCGATCCGCGGCTGGCCGCCGAGATCGAGCTGCTCGAGCTCGCGCCGCAGCTCGCCGAGCGTCGGCGTGCGCTCGCGCGGGTTCTTGACGAGCAGCCCGGCGAGGATCGCGTCCCAGCCCGGCGCGACGCCCTCGGCGACCTCGCTCGCGGCCGGCGGCGGCTCGCCGAGGTGCTGGGCGACGAAGTCGGGGCCGAGGAACGGCAGCCGCCCGGTCACCACCTCGAACAGCGTCACGCCGAGCGCGTAGAGATCGGCGGCGATCGAGATCGGCGCGCCGGTGATCTGCTCGGGCGACATGTACGCGAGCGTGCCGATCAGGCCGCCGGTCTGCGTCTGGCCGAGATCGACGAGGTGCGCGACACCGAAGTCGCCGAGCTTCGCGGTGCCGCGCGCGTCGAAGAAGATGTTCGCCGGCTTGACGTCGCGGTGGACGACGCCGCGGTGGTGTGCGGCCTCGAGGCCCGCGATCAGATCGAGCGCCATGCGCCGGATCTGCGGCGCCGCGAGCTTCTCGCCGCTGGCCAACCGCTGCGCCAGCGACCCGCCGGGGAGATACTCCATGACGAGGAAGCCGCGCTCGACGCTGACGTCGTAGACCTCGACGAGCGAGGGATGGCGCAGGGTGCTCGCGAGCCTGGCCTCGCGGGCGAACCGCTCGTACGCCGCACCACCGCGTGCGCCCGACGCGAAGAACATCTTGAGCGCGACCGGCCGGCCGGCGACCTCGTCGGTCGCGAGGAACACGCGGCCGGACGCGCCGGCGCCGAGCAGCCGCTCGAGCCGGTAGCGGTTCGCGACGATCTCGCGATCGCGCGAGGACTTGCGCTCGGCGGTCTCGTCGCGCCACGCGCGCAGGTACGAATCGAGATCGGCGGGCACGCTGGCGTCGCGCGAGCGCAGCTCGAGCAGCGCGTCGCGCGCGCCGTCGCGCAGGCCCATCGCCGCGAGCGTCGCGATCAGGTGGCGCTGCGCGGAGTCGCGCAGCTCGGGCTTGTCGCGCGCCTGCTGCAGCAGCTTCGTCGCCTCGGGGTAGGCGCCGCGGCGCGCGAGGATGCGGCCGAGCGCGAGCTGGATGGGGCCGCGCTCACCTTCCGCAGCCAGATCGACAGCGCGCTCGAGCAGCTTGCCGGCATCGCGGTCGCGGCCCTGCGCCTCGAGCAGGCGGGCGGCGTCGAGATCGAGGCGCGCGCGCGAGTACAGCTCGATCGCCTTGGCCGTGTCGCCGAGCCGCTCGGCGAGCCGGGCCGCCTCGCCGTGGCGCCGCATCCGCACGAGCACGTCGAGCGCGACCTTCGCGCCGTCCTCGGTCGCGGACAGCTCGCCGAGCAGCGCGCGCGAGACCGGTTCGTCGTGCAGCTCGAGCGCGTAGCGCAGCGCCCGCGCCTGGTCGCCCGCGGCGCGCGCGGACGCGAGCGCCGAGCGGAAATCCCACAATTTCTCGTACAGGTCCGCGGCCTTCGCGTGATCGCCCAGAGCGGTCGCCCGGCGCGCGGCGTCGGCGTGGCGGCCGGCGGCGATCAATTGGTCGATCGTTACGTCGTCGGAATGGATCGCCACGCCGGATGCATGGTACCAGGACCCTTTGCATGCACCAGCGTAGCGCTCACCGCTCCCTGCTCGTCGTCGGCTCCGTCGCGCTCGACGACATCGACGGGCCGTTCGGGCTCCACAAGGATCTGCTCGGCGGCTCCGCCTCGTTCATCGCCCGCGCGGCCGCGGACTTCACGCGCAACGTCTCGATCGTCGGCGTGATCGGCGACGACTTCCCGCAGGGCCACCTCGACGACCTCGCGGGGATCGGCGTCGACGTCGCCGGCGTCGAGCGCCGCGCCGGCGAGACGTTCCACTGGTACGGCAAGTACGCGCCCGATCTCGCGACCCGCGAGACGCTCGATACCAGGCTCGGCGTGTTCGCCGACTTCCAGCCGAAGATCCACAAGCAACACGAGGACGCGCAGCTCGTGCTGCTCGGCAACATCGATCCGGCGCTCCAGCTCGACGTGCTGCGCCAGGTCCGCGCGCCCGCGCTCGTCGCCGCCGACACGATGAACCTGTGGATCGACATCAAGCGCAAGGATCTCGAGGCGACGCTCGCGCGCGTCCACACGCTGATGGTCAACGACGAGGAGGCGCGCCAGCTCGCGGGCGAGCACAACCTGCGGCGCGCGGCCGCGCACATCCTCAAGATGGGCCCGACGTCGGTGATCATCAAGCGAGGCGACGCCGGCGCGCTGCTGTTCCATGGCGGCGGCGCGTTCGCGGCGCCGGCGATGCCGCTGTCGGACGTCAAGGATCCGACCGGCGCGGGCGACAGCTTCGCCGGCGGCCTGATGGGTTACCTCGCGTACGCGGGCGACCTGTCGCCGAAGACGATCCGCACCGCGATGATCATGGGCAGCGTGATGGGCAGCTTCGCGGTCGAGCAGTTCTCGGTCGACGGCTTGCGCGGCCTGACGCCGGCGCGCATCCAGCAGCGGTTCGACGAGATGGCCGAGCTCGTGCACTTCGAGCGCGTGCGGCTGTAAGATCGACGCGTGCTCCGCCTCCTGATCGCGGCGCTGCTGATCGGTGGCATCGCGCACGCCGAGGCGCCCAAGCCGTGGGCGCAGGGCGTCCCCGAGGACAAGCAGCAGCAGGCGCTCGCGCTCTACAAGGACGGCAACGCGCTGTTCGAGCAGGACCAGTACAAGGACGCGCTGCCGAAGTACCAGGCGGCCCTCGCGCTGTGGGACCACCCGGCGATCCACTACAACGCGGCGGTCTGCCTCATCAACCTCGAGCGGCCCGTCGAGGCGTACGACCACCTCGTCAAGGCGCTCGCCTACGGCCCCGCGCCGCTCGGCGACAAGCTCTACCGCGACGCGCTCAAC
>JBLMXA010000273.1:0-4031 GCA_050257515.1 Acidobacteriota bacterium
GGGCGTCGGTGACGATGTGATCGAGGACGTCCTCGTCGATGTTGAGCTCGAAGCCCTCGAGCTTGAACTCGCGGGTCATGCGCGAGATGACGTCGGTCCGGAGGATGTCCTTGAGCGTGCCGGCGTCGAGCGCGCGGAACGGGACGACGCGGGTGAACCGCGCGACGAGCTCGGGCAGAAAGCCGTAGGCCTGGAAGTTCGCGACGTTCTCGACCTGGTCGGCGGTGAAGTCGACGGCGATCGCCTCGGGGTCGCCGGCGGAGCCGGCCTGGTCGCGGCCAAAGCCGATCGAATCGCGCATCGCGCGGCGGTGGGCGATCTGCTGGAACCCGGAGAACGCGCCGGCCGCGATGAACGCGATGTCGGCGGTCGACATCACGACGTGGTCGGCGTAGCTCGAGTGCGTGAGATCGAGCGGGACGACGACCTCGCTCGCCTCGAGCATCTTGAGCAGCTCGCGCTGCACGCCCATGCCGGTGACGTCCTTCGTGGTGCCGGCGCCGGCGAAGATCGCGTTGTTCTGGCCCGAGGCGATCTTGTCGAACTCGTCGAGGCAGACGATGCCGATCGACGCGAGCATCGGGTTCTCGTCGGCGGTGTGGAGCAGGCGGGTCAGGATCGTCGATGGATCCTGGCCGACGTAGCCGGTCTCGGAGTACGTCGTGATGTCGACGAGCGCGGTCGGCAGCTTCAGGATCTTGCCGAACAGTGACTCGACGAGGAACGTCTTGCCGCAGCCGGTGGGGCCGACGAACAGGAAGTTGGACTTGCGGGGCAGCTCGGCGCGATCGACGCCGTCGACGTAGATGCGCTTGATGCGCTTCACGTGGCGGTACGCCATCAGGCACAGCGCGCGACGCGCGTGATCCTGACCGCGATAGCCGAGCTCGTGGAGCGCCTGGAACATCGCCTGCGGCGAAGGGCACGGCAGCTCCCGCACGAACTTGATGAAGTGCTCCAGCCCCTGCTTACGGACCTTGCGGTTGGGCTCCATCCGACGACGAATTGTAGCCCGGCACCTCTCGTTTGACCAATTGCCGCTCGCCGTGAGGTAATCGACATGGTGACCACGGAGAGCCTCGTGCCCCCGTTCCTCGACGCTGCCCCGGCGGCGGTCCGGCCGGTGCTCGAGGCGATCGCCGATCTCGATCGGCGGCTGTGGACGCTCGTCGCGGAAGGCCGCGCGGCGTGGCCCGAGCTCGCGCTCGCCGCGAAGGATCTGGTCGAGTTCGTCGCGCGTCAGGTGACTCCCGACCTCGCCGACGCCGCGCTCGACGGTCTGCGGCCGGCGGATCTGTACCTCGCCTGCGCCTGCGCACGTGCGCTGCCCGGCGCGCTCGTCGCGTTCGATCGCGAATACATGCGGGAGGTCGACATCGCGCTCGCTCGCATGCGCGTCGGTCCGCCCAGGCTCGCCGACGTCAAGCAGCTCGTGCGCCAGCGGCTGTTCGTCGGCGGCGGTACCGCCGGCGCGCCGACGTCGGCCGGCAAGATCACCGAGTACGGCGGCCGCGGCGATCTGCGCCGCTGGGTGCGCTCGGTCGCGGTGCGCACGTGCCTCAACGAGATGCGCAAGGGCAAGCGCGAGGTGCTCCTCGACGACGATCATCTGATCGCACAGCACGCGATCGGCGCCGACGATCCCGAAGTCGAGTACATGAAGCGCACCTACGCGAACGAGTTCAAGTCGGCGTTCGCCGAGGCGCTCGGCCAGCTCGGACCGCGCGAGCAGACGCTGCTGCGCTACCACCACGTCGACGGGCTCAACATCGACGAGATCGGCGCGATCTACCGCGTCCATCGCGTCACCGCGTTTCGCTGGCTCGAGAAGGCGAAGGAGCAGCTCGTCAAGGGCACGCTCGAGCTGCTGCGGACGCGGCTCAAGCTGCCGGCCGACGAGCTCGACAGCGTGCTGCGCATGATCCGCAGCCAGATCCACCTGTCGCTCGTGCGCCACCTCGGCGGCCCCAAGGACTCGGTCGCCGACGATGCGATCGAGCTCGATCCCTCGGAGATCGAGGAGATCTAGGTGAAGCGCTGGCGGGTGGCCGAGCTCGCGATCGCGGTGATCGTGATCGCGGTCGTCGGCATGTTGATCGTGCCGCTGCCGCGGCCGCTGCTCGACGGGCTCGTCACCGCGAACATCGGCGCCGCGGTCGCGCTGCTGATGGCGAGCGTGTTCACGCCGCGGCCGCTCGGCTTCGTGTCGTTCCCGACGCTGCTCGTCGTGACGACGCTGTTCCGCGTCGGCCTCGAGGTCGCGATGACGCGGCTCGTGCTCGCCGATGCCGATGCCGGCAGCGTGGTGCGCGCGTTCGGCACGTCGGTCGTCGCGGCGAACCTCGTCGTCGGCCTCGTCGTGTTCGCGGTGATCACGATCGTGCAGCTGATCGTCGTCGCGCGCGGCGCCGAGCGCGTCGCCGAGGTCGCGGCGCGGTTCGCGCTCGATGCGATGCCGGGCAAGCAGATGGCGATCGACGCGGAGGTGCGCGCCGGCGCGATCGATCCGGACACCGCACGCGCGCGGCGCGGCGCGCTCGAGCGCGAGTCGCAGCTCTACGGCGCGATGGACGGCGCGATGCGGTTCGTCAAGGGCGACGCGATCGCGGCGATCGTGATCGTGATCGTCAACCTCGTCGGCGGCCTCGCGATCGGCATCGGCTCGCGCGGGATGACCGCGGGCGAGGCGGTGCGCACGTACTCGCTGCTCTCGATCGGTGCCGGGTTGGTGGCCCAGATCCCGTCGCTGCTCGTCGCGGTCGCGTCGGGTCTGCTCGTCACGCGCGTCGCCAGCGCCGGCGACCGCGCGTTCGGCGAGGACCTCGGCGACCAGCTCGTCGGCTCGCCGCGCGCGCTCGGTGGCGCGGCGGTGCTGCTGGTCGGGCTCGCGATCGTGCCCGGCCTGCCGGCCGCGCCGTTCCTCGTGCTCGGCGCGATCGCCGCGGGCGCCGCGCTGCTCGCCGCGCGCGCGCGGCCCGCCGCCGCCGCGGACCTCGACGAGCCCGGCGTTGACGCCGTGCGCGGTCCGCGCGTCACGCTGCGGCTGTCGGAGGCGCCGCACCGCGCCGCGCGGCCGGCGGAGCTGCACGCGCAGCTCGCCGCCGCCCGCGAGGCCGCGAGCCGCAAGACCGGCGTGCCGTTCCCGCCGCTCGCGGTCGCGCTCGACGCGTCGCTCGCCACCGGCGAGGCCGCGCTCGCGATCGACGGCACGCCGGTCGCGTACTTCTCGACCGACGGCCGCGATCTCGCCGACCGCATGCCGCTCGCGCAGCTCGCGCCCGACCTGCTCGGTCTCGATCGCGTCGCGCAGCTGGTCGAGCGCACCGCGGCGCACGCGCCGGTGCTCGTGCGCGAGGTCGTGCCGCGCGTCGTGCCGCTGCCGACGCTGGCCGAGCTGCTGCGCCAGCTCGTGCGCGAGCAGGTGCCGGTCGACGACCTCGCCGCGATCCTCGAGGCGCTCGCGCTCGCGCCGCCGGGCCAGGACGTCCCCGCCCTCGTCGAGCACGCGCGCGCGCACCTGCGCCGGCAGATCAGCGCGCGGTGGGCGCCGCGCGGCCAGCTCGCGGTGTACACGGTCGACGCGATGATCGAGGATTCGATCCGCACGTCGATCGAGCGCCGCGACGGCGCGGCCGTGCTCGCGCTCGAGCCCGCGATCGCGCAGGACATCGTCGCCGCGGTGCGCGGCAAGCTCGGCGCGGCCCCCGGCGTACTGCTCGTCTCCGGCGACGTGCGCCGCCACCTGCGCGGCCTGCTGGAGCCCGAGCTGCCCGACGTCGCGATCCTCGCCGCGCACGAGCTCGCGCCGGGCACGGCCGTCACCACGGTCGGCCGCATCGATGTGTAAGGTCGTCCTCGTGCTCGTCCTCGTGCTCGTGCTCGACCACGCCGCGCGCGCCGACGATCGCCCGCTCCATGGCAGCTTCTCCGCCGGCGGCGCGCTGCTCGCCACGGGCGCCGGCGGCGATCGCCAGCGCGGCGAGCTCGAGCTCGACGCCGAGCCGCACAGCCGGTTCGGCGCACTCGTCGCG
>JBLMXA010000274.1:0-4763 GCA_050257515.1 Acidobacteriota bacterium
AGGATCGTCGCGCGCACCGCCGGCGACAGCTCGCGCCAGTGGTCGGCGAGTGCCACCGCCTGCTTGACCAGCTCGGGATCGCGGCCGAGCCAGCCGGCCGCGTGGAGCAGCTCCTCGTGCTCGGTCTCGGCGTCGAGATCGTCGGTGTCCTTCGGCAGCATGCCGAGCGCGGCGGCGCCCGGCCCGATCGTCGTGCGCATCCACACCTCGTACTTCGTGCGCTGGTCGTCGGCGACGAAGCGGTCGAGCCCGGCCGGCAGGCCGAGCGCGTCGCCGACGGTGAAGCGATCGCCGCCGGTCAGCATCTTCGGCACGAACGACAGCGCGAGCTGCAGCGGCAGCTTGCCGAAGCCCGCCTGCGTCGCGACGTCGAAGAACAGCGCGCGCCGTTCGGTCCACGCGAGGACCGGCCACGCCTCGTCGCGCAGCGCGATCACCTGCTTCGCGGTCGGCGCGAGCCGGTAGTAACCGCCGCCCTTGACGTTCGCCATCACCCACCGCGGGCACGACTTGGTGTCGAGCGGCAGCGTCAGCTTCGGTTGATCGACGACCGTGCACGCCTCGGCGCGCTTGCCGGCGCGGTCGTACGCGACGCACACCGGGAAGATCCACGGCTTGGTCTCCGGCGGCGGCGGCGAGCCGGGCGGTACGTAGCGGCGCTGCGCGAGCTCGACGCGCGGCGCGCCGCCCGTGCACGCGATGGTCGCCTCGACCTGCGGCTCGCCGGCCTGGTCGAGGAACGACGACATCGCGGGTGCGAGGTCCTTGCCCGAGGCCGCGCTCACCGCGGCGATGAAGTCGGCGCTCGTCGCGTTGCCGTACGCGCGCGACTTCAGGTAGTCGCGCACGCCCTTCTGGAACACCTCGGGGCCGACGTACGCCTCGAACATGTTCAGCACGCTCGCGCCCTTGTTGTAGGTGATGCCGTCGAACGCGTTGAGGATGTCGCCGGTCTTCTCGATCGGCTGGCGGATCTTGCGCGCGGTGACCACACTGTCGGCGGCGAGCGCGCCGTCGCGCATGCCGAGCGCGCCGAGCTCGTCGTGCCACGACGGATCGAAGCGCGCGAGGATCTTCAGCTGCATCCAGTTCGCGAAGCCCTCGTTGAGCCAGATGTCGTCCCACCACGCGGTCGTCACGTAGTCGCCGAACCACTGGTGTGCGAGCTCGTGCGACGCGACGCTGACCCACCGGTGCTTGCGCTCCCACGAGGTGTGCGCGGGATCGATCAGGATCGCGGTGCGCTCGGCGAACGTGACGAGCCCGGCGTTCTCCATCGCGCCGAAGCCGACCGTCGTCGGGATCGTCAGCATGTCGAGCTTCTCGAACGGGTACGGCATGCCGAAGTAGTCCTCGAGCAGCTCGACGATGCGCGGCGTCGTCTTCGCCGACCACTGCGCGTCGGCGGCGCGGCCGTGCAGCGCGATGATGCGCACCGGCGTGCCCGACCTCGTCTTGCCGGCGTCGACGACGTCGAACGGCCCGACGCCGAACGCGATCAGGTAGCTCGGCAGCGGCTTGGTGCGCGCGAACTCGACGCGCTTGCCGGTCGTGCCGAGCGGGATCGTCGACACCTCCGGCGTGTTCGTCACCGCCACGAGATCCTTCGGCACGTCGAGCGTGAGCTGCCACGGCACCTTGTTGTCGGGCTCGTCGACGCACGGGAACACGCGGCGCGCGTAGATCGCCTCGAACTGGCTGTAGACGTAGTGCTGCCCGGCGACGAGCTCGTGGAACGCGCCGGTCGTGTCGAGCGAATCGATCTCGCCGGTGTAGTCGAACGCGAGCTGCCACGTGCCCGGATCGAGCGGCTGGGCGGCGCGCACCTCGAGCAGGTCCTCGCCGCGCGGCGTGACGGTCAGCGCGGACGCGATGCCGTTCGCGGTCGCGACCGGATCGCCGGTGGTCGCGGTCGCGCTCGCCTTCGAGATCGTGAGGTGACGGCCGTGCAGCCAGATCACGCTCGAGCGCTCCGAGACCGTGCCGGTGATCGTGATCGAGCCGGAGAACGTCGGCAGCTTCGGATCGATCGCGAGCCGCGCGGTGTAGCCGGTCGGCACGAAGTTCTTCGGCAGGCGCAGCGTCGGCTGCGGCGGCTCGAGCGCCTGCTCCGCCGCGGGCGGCGGCGGCGGCGGTGGCGGCGGCGGTGGCGGCGTGACGTGCGGCGTCTGCGGCGGCGTCGTCGTCGCCGGCGCGGGACAAGCGGCCGCGAGGAGCGCGAGCGCGATCAGGAGCGAGCGCATGCGCAGGAGCTTACTCGACCTGCGCGCCGCAACACTGCTTCCACTTGCGCATCGAGCCGCACACGCACAGATCGTTGCGGCCGGGCTTCTTCGGGCGCAGGCGCGCCATCTCGCGCGCGGGGGGGAACTTCTCGGGCCGGCTCGCGCGGCCGATCGCCTCGGCCTCGGTGAAGCGCGCCGCGAGCTCGTCGAGCCGCGCCTGGGAGAACCACTCGCGCGCCTCGTCCTCGAGCTTCTGCGCGAGCGCGTAGTAGCGGCGCGGGTGGTGCTGGTGATCGTAGTGCGGCACGCGGCGGTAGCCGTCGGGCACGTCGACGACCGCGTTGCCGCCGGCAAAGCCATACGTGCCGACGTCGCGCGCCGGCAGCAGCGGCCAGTCGATCTGGAACAGGTGCTGCGCGACCGGCGCGAGGCCGACCCACGCGCGCGCCTCGTGCTGGTTGAACGGATGCAGGTACGCCGCCTCGTCGGCCGGCGCGACGCCCTCGGGCACGCCGTACGGCAGGCCGACCGGCGTGCCGTAGTTGGGCTGCGTCGGGTCGCCGCACAGCGCGTGGATCAGCTCGTGGACGCAGAAGCCGAGCAGGCGCGCGTGGATGCAGCCGGTGTCGCGCACGGCGACCCACTTCGCACCGGCCGCGTGCTGCTGCAGCCGCCACAAGGTCGGCGCCGCGAGGTCCCAGATCACGGTCTGTCCCCAGCCGCGCATCGCGTCGTCGAACCGGTACAGTGCCTCGATGCCGGCGGCGCGCTCGTCGAGCGACATCCGGTCGTGACACCGGCACGCGCACGGGTACGGCGTCTTCACCGCGTCGACGACGGTCGCGGGCACGCAGACATGGTAGCAGGCTCACGGCGGGACGCGCTCGACATCCGCCCACACCGGCTTGTGGTCGGAGCGGCCGGCCTCGACGACGCCGGCGGCCGGCGCGGTGAAGTGCGCGTCGTACATCACGTGATCGAGCTGGAACCTGAGCGTCAGCCGGCTGACCGGCCACTCCCACGTGCGGTGATGGCCGGCGTGCTGCGCGATCGCGTCGGTGTAGCCGAGCCGGTCGAGCACGGCGACCGCGCGGCCATCGCCCTCCTCGTTGAAGTCGCCGACGACGAGCGTCGGCAGCTGCGGATCGAGGCGCGCGACGTGCCACGCGATCTCTCTCGCGCGGTTGTCGCGCGTCGAGAAGAACCCGACGACCCAGCTGCCGCCGTCGCTGATCGCCGGGCGCAGGTGGACGCCGAGCACCTGGACGCGGCCGCCCGGCGCGTCGAGCACGACGCGCCACGCGAAGAACGGGCCGTTGACGCTCGGCAGCTCGTCGATCGAGACGATCGGATATCTCGACAGCACGCCCATGCCGCCGGCCGGCCAGCCGCGCGGCGGCGTGAAGTGATGATGCGGGTATGCGGGCAGCGCGCGGATCAGCGCGGCGGCCCACACGTCGTTCGTCTCCTGCAGGAACACGACGTCGGGCGCCGCGCTCGCGATCGCGCGCGCGGCCTCGGGATCGCCGGCGATGCCGAAGTTGACGTTGTAGCTCATCACGCGCAGCGCGCTTTGCAGGCGCGCCGGCACCGGCATCGGCCGCGGCACCGATGCGATCGACGTGATCGCGACCGGCGCGGTGCTCGTGCACGCCACCGCGAACAGGCAGCACAGACGCATGTCCTTTGTGACTCGAGCGCCGCGCCTGATGGTTGCCCGCGAGTCAGTCGCCGGAGCGAGTTGCCCTGGCCAGCGCGGCCCTCACCTCGTCGCGGATCGCCTGGCGAAGCGCGGGAGTGATCTCGTCGCGCGCCAGCGCCGACTGCGCGCGCAGCCGTTCCGCGCTGCCGCGCACGTCTTCTCGAAGCCGCCGCGTGTCCTCGGCGGTCGTGCGCCCCAGCTCGGCGCGGATCCGCGAGGCCTCCGTGCGCTGGCGCTCGAGCTCCGAGCTCTCGCGAAGACGTTCGGCCTCCCTCCGCAGCTCCTCCGCCGCGACACGCTGCTGCTCGAGCTTGCGCTCGATCTCATCCGCCTTCCGGACGATCTCGCGCAGCCGTTCGGTGACGCTGCCGATGGCCTGTTCCTTGGAGCGCGGTCGAGGTGTACGTCGCTTGCGGGGCGGCATCGCTCTGCTTCGAGGTTAGCTCGCCAGCCCTGCGCCAGGAGCACAGCGACGCGTCGTTCTTGCCGGCACAGCGCGGATTCACGAGCGCGTCAGCCGATATCATGCGCTGCTATCGCCATGCGCCTCTCGTACCGCATCGTCAACGTGTTCACGGTCGACGGCGACCGGCTGTCGGGCAACCCGCTGTGCGTGTTCGAGGACGCGCGCGGCCTCACCGACACGCGGATGCAGGCGCTCGCGCGCCAGCTCAACCTGTCGGAGACGACGTTCGTGCTGCCGTCCGAGCGCGCGACCGCGCGCGTGCGGATCTTCACGCCGGGCTTCGAGATGCCGTTCGCGGGTCATCCGACGCTCGGCACGGCGCACGTGGTGCGCGCGATGCGCGGCGGCGACGCGCTGACGCTCGAGATGC
>JBLMXA010000275.1:0-17239 GCA_050257515.1 Acidobacteriota bacterium
GACGATGTCAATGCGTGCTAAGGTGGTGAAGCCATGGCAGTTCGCCCGGTCGTCATCTGGCCCGATCCACGCCTCCGAGAGCCCTCGGTGGCGATCGGGGCCATCGACGACTCGGTGCGCCAGCTCTACCGCGACCTCTGCGACTCGATGTACGCGGAGAACGGGCTCGGCATGGCCGCGCTCCAGCTCGGCGACAACCGCCGGATGTTCGTGGTCGAGCCCAAGCTCGCCGGCCGCACCGAGACCGATCCGCCGCTCTGCTTCATCAACCCCGAGGTGCTCGAGACCTCCGAGGAGATGCAGGACAGCGAGGAAGGCTGCCTGTCGTTTCCGGACATCTACGTCAAGGTGAAGCGGCCGATGCGCGCGAAGGTCCGCGCGACCGGCATCGACGGTCAGACGTTCGAGGTCGAGGGCGAGGCGCTGTTGGCGCGCTGCCTGCTCCACGAGCACGACCACCTCACCGGCAAGCTGCTCGTCGACTTCGTCGGGCCGCTGAAGCGCCAGATGATCAAGAAGAAGCTGCAGCGCCAGAAGGATGCCGAGGCCGAAGAGGCCGAGGCCTAGAGTCCGAACAGCTTCTGGATCTTCAGCGCCGCGGTCGCGAGCGGCAGGAGCGACTTGACGATGATCGCGAGGATCGTGCGCGTGCCGAGCGCGTCGACCTCGCGCTGGAAGATCGCCGCGCGCACAAGTCCGCTCTGCGCCTCGACGCGCGCGCACAGGCGCTCGACGTCGACCGCCGGATCGCCGGACAGCGCGAGCGGCCGCGCCATGTCGGCGAGCGCGACGTCGCCGGCCTCCGCAACCTCGTCGTTCACCGCGCGCGTCATCCGCCGCTTGAGCGTCGTCGCGAACACGTAGACCGCCGCGAGGATCACGACGAACAACAGCGTCGTCGACAGCAGATCGGACATCTGCCGCATGAAGTCTGACCGTCGCGATCTCGACGGTGTCGCGCGGGATCAGCTCGCCGGTGAAGTAGATGAACGCGAGGTTGCCGACCGCGAACGGTCGCGGTCTTGCCGAACAGCGTGAACGGGTGGCGGTAGCCGTCGCCGACGAGCACTCGCCGAGGTGCTCGCGGAAGTCGGCGCGCCGCAGCTCGCGGCTCCACGCGACGAGCGTCCACACCTGCAGCCACAACAGGTACCCGAACAGCACCCACTCGATGGACCACCAGACGAGCATCAACACGTGCACCGGCCGGCCGAGCGCCGCGAAGCCCCACAGATCCGGATCTGTCGAACGGGATGAGCCCGCTCGGTCCCGGCGTCAGCCCGAAGCTGATGTCGCGGAACACGAAGTACGCGCACGCGACGAGCCCGCCGACGTTCGCCCACGTGCCGAGCGCGCCGCGCCGAGGCCACCCGCCCACAGCCCGCCGACGATGCGCACGCAGACGAGGTGCAGCGGGAAGAACCACAGCTGGCACGTGCAGTCGTGGGTCGCGAGGAACGCGTCGCGATCGTGGCTGAGCGCCCACCCGCCCGAGCCGCGATAGCGCAGCGCGTCCAGCGTCCACACGCGGGTCCACCGCGCGTCGGAGTCGGGCGCCTGCTCGGTGAGCACGTGTGTCGATGGCGCGGTCACGGGCGGGGCGCCGGTGATACCATCGCACGGATGAAGAGCGGCATCCTGAGCGTGATCGCGCTGGTCGTGGTCGGTGGCGGCGCGGCGACCTACTTCCTCAACCGCAACAAGATCGACACGTCGGACGCGAACGACAAGCTGAAGAAGATCGTCGAGAAGGTCGTGGCTCCGGTCGCGAGCGTCGACTGCCCGAAGGCCGAGCGCAAGAAGGGCTCGACGTTCACCTGCAAGGTCGTCTTCGTCGGCGGCCACACCGGGTCACTCAAGGTGACGATCACGAACGACGACGGCAACTTCGATCTCGACTGGGAGAAGCCGATCGCGAGCGCGGAGCGCACCGCCGAGTCGATCACCAACGGGATCAAGACGCAGTCGGGCAAGGACGCGAAGGTCGACTGCGGCAAGGGGATCGTCGACCTGCCGCCCGACGGCATCCAGTGCACCGTGACGGTCGAAGGCCAGACCGGCCACGCGACCGTCAAGTGGGATCCGAAGAACAAACAGCCGGTGTGGAGCGTCGGTTCCTAGTAGCGCAGCCCGTCGAAGTCGTACGCGAGCTGTAGCCACATCAACCGCCGCGGGATCGGCGCGCCGAGCACGTCCGGCACCTGGCTGTCGAACGCGTTCGCGATCGTGCCGGTGATCGTGACGTGCTGCGCGGGGAGCCGGTAGCCCGCGGTGATGTCGACGACGACGCGGCTCGGCAGATCGTGACCGAGCAGCGTCGAGGTCGACCAGTAGCCCGACTCGAACGCGTACGCGGTGTGATAGCGGCCGTCGACGCGCAGGAACGAGTTCTTCGGCACGTCCTGCACCTGTAGCGAGCCGCGCAGCTTGAACGTCGGCGCGTTGAGGTCGAGCGCCTTCTGCAGCATGTTCGTGTTCTGGAAGCTGACGAGCTGGATCGCGGACGCGCTGCCCGACAGCCCGAGCTCGGGGATCGGCTTGAACTCCGCGCCGACGTCGGCGCCGCGCACCGTCGCCTTGCCGAAGTTCATGTACGTGTAGAGCGTGCCCTCGATCGGCGTGCCCTGCCCGACCGGCGTGCCGTCGCGCAGCGTCGCGAACGTGCCGGCCATCGGGTTCGCGACCTGCGTCAGCGGGCTGATGAAGTCGTGGTAGTAGCTCTGGTACGCGACCGCGTCGACGTACGTACGCTCGTCGAGCTCGCCCTTGTAGCCGAGCTCGAACGAGTCGACCTGCTCGGGCTTGAGCGGCGCGATGTCGGCGATCACGTTGCCGCCGGCGTCGTGGATCAGGTAGCCGTTGCGGTTGCCGAGCAGCATGCCGCCGATGTTGAGGTAGTCCTCGAGCACCGTCGGGCTCTTGAACGCGCGGTTGTAGCCGACGCGCACGTTGTGCGACGGCGCGACCTCGTACTGGATCTCGGCCTTCGGGCTGATCTGCGTGCCGTAGATGCTGTGGTGATCGACGCGCGTCGCGCCGGCGAGGCGCAGCCGGTCGGCCAGGGTGGTGTCGAGCTGCAGGTAGCTGCCCGCCTCGTCGATCGAGATCGCCTGGGTCTTGTCGTCGAGGTAGGTGCCGGCCGAGCTCGGCGTGTAGTGGCGGTACTGGCCGCCGAGCGTCGTCCTGACGCCCGCGACGGTCTCGCGCAGCTGCAGCTCGGAGTCGATCATCGAGCTCCGATCGATCAGCGTGAGCGAGTTGCGGACCGCGTCGACCGCGGCGGTGTTCGACGGGTCGATGCCCATCGCGCCGACCGTCTGCGCCAGGCGATCGAGCTGGTAGCTCTTGCCGGCGTCGCTGCCGGTGCGCGTGACCTGCGCGTACAGGTTCGGGCTCGAGACCGAGGCGGTCTCGTGGTTGACGATCCAGCCGCGCAGGTGGTTGACGCCGGTGTTCGTCATCGAGAACCCGGTCGAATCGGAGATGCCCGCGCCGCTGCTCGCGACCCAGTCGCCGGCGCGGTAGTAGAGCGTGCCGTCGGCCTTCTCCTGCGCGATCGCGAAGTCGTTGTTCACGAGATCGCCCTCGTAGACGCCGCCCCAGCTGTGGGTCGCGCGATCGGGCGTGAAGTCCTTCGCGCGCAAGAACTCGCCGTTGAGCTTGTAGCCGAAGTCGTCGCCGATCGTGCCGGCGACCCGCGCGGCGCCGGCGGCGAGGTCGTGCGTGCCGCCGCGCACCATCACCGACGCGCCCGACTGGTCCCACGGCGTCTTCGTGACGACGTTGATCACGCCGTCGTGCGCGTTGGGACCGTACAGCGCCGACGCCGGCCCGACGACCACCTCGACCGCCTTCATGTCGAGCCCGCCGGCCGGCAGCAGGTTGCCCTCGGGCAACCCGTTGCCGGGCAGCTGCGCGAGCCTGCCGTCGACCATGTTCAGCATGCGCGAGTTGAACTGGGTGGCGAACCCGCGCGCGCTGATCCGCTGATCGCCGATGCCGGCGTCGGAGAAGTCGATGCCCTTCACGCGCGACAGCGCCGACAGGAACGACTGGCCGGCGGCGGTCTTGAGGTCCCTCTCGCCGACGATCTCGACGGTGACCGGCGCGTCGAGCCGCTTCTCGGGCATCCGGCTGCCGACGACGACGATCTCCTCGCCCGGCGCCTCGGCGTCGAGGTGGACGACGACCGTCCCGCTCGTCACGTCGACGTCGCGCGCCGCGTAGCCGTCGGCGGCCACGCGCAGCTTGCCCGCGGTGCCGTCGATGTCGAAGCTGCCGTCGCCGTACGTCATCGCGGTCGCGTCGCCGAGCGTCACGATCGCGCCGGCGACCGGCTCGCCGTTCGCCGCGAGCACCTTGCCCTTCACCTTCACCTTCGCCGGCGCAGGCGGCGCGGTCTGCGAGACCTCGTTCGGCTGCGCCGCCGCGGCGAGCGACAGCGCGCCCACGATTGCCATTCCCATCAGCATCCTCGACATGTGGTCCTCCGATTGCGCGCGCGCCTGGTGCAAGCACGGCGCCACCGCCGCGCCTCGCGCGGTGCGCGGATGCGCGCTCGCCGACGGAGGTTCGTCGCGCGCGGCCTGTTGGCCACGGCCGACAGGCGTGGCCAGCGCTCACAGCCCTAGTCGCTCTCGCCGAACGCCTTGGGGCTCCAGATCACGCCCTGGACCGCGACGCCGTCGAGCACGCGCAGCACGCGGCGACCGTCGCCGGTCAGGTTCTCGCAGCTGCGCGCGAAGTTCACCGCGACGTGCTCGCCGGTCCTCCAGCAGGTCGGGTTGTCGCCCCAGCACTCGCACCGCGACAGCTGCGCGGCGCCCCGGAACGGCGCGCCGACCCGCCACTCGCGGCCCGCGACCGCGATCTTCGGGCTCGTCGCGTGGACGTTGAACACCGAGCCGTCGTCATCGGGCACGACGTAGGCGAGCAGCTCGCTGCCGGCGTACACGTGGTACTCGAGCGTGTCGTCCTCGTTGACCGGGCGCACGTCGAACCCCGCGAACGCGCGGCGCAGCGGGATCAACGTCGCCCGGGTGCGCGCGTCGATCGGGCCGAACCCGAGCTCGGTGATCGTGAACAGCCCGGCGGGCCGCGGCTCGGTCGCGGCCGCGGTCGCCGGCGCCTCGGGGCCGCGCCAGCAGCCTGCGACGACCAGCAGCAGGCCATGGACGATCCGCATGCCTGATCATACAACACGCCTCATGACCGACTGCGTGTTCGTGCGGGGCCTCGAGTTCGAGGGCAACCACGGCTACACCGCCGCCGAGCGGCGCGGCACGCGGCGGTTCCGCGTCAACCTGACGCTCGAGCTGCCGCTCGGCGCCGCCGCCGCGAGCGATCGGATCGCCGACACCGTCGATTACTGGAAGGTCAGCGAGGTCGTCGTCGCGCTCGGCACCAAGTCGACGTTCCGCCTGCTCGAGGCGCTCGCCGGCGCGATCGCGACGAAGATCCAGGAGCTCTACCCGCACGCCGCGGTCGCGATCGAGCTCGAGAAGCTCGCGCCGCCCTGCCCCGGCGTGCCCGCCGCGTGCGGCGTGCAGCTACGGGTGGCGCCGAGGTCGTGATGTTCGCGTACACGACGCCGGTCCGGTTCTCGGATGTCGATCACGCGGGCATCGTCTACTACCCGCGGTTCTTCCACTTCTTCCACCTCGCGTTCGAGGAGCTGTGACGCGAGCGGATGGGGCCGCACGCGTACCGCGAGCTGCTCGATCGCGATCGCATCGGGTTTCCCGCGGTGCGCGCCGAGTGCGACTTTCACGCACCGCTGCGGTTCGGCGACAGCGCCGAGATCGAGCTCGGGATCTCGCGCATGGGGGGCAAGTCGATCGACTTCTCGTATCGCGTGCGGAACGCGGAGACGCGTCAGCTGTGCGCGGAGGGCCGCGTGGTTTGCGCGGTCGTCGATCTCGCGAGGTTCGTCGCCGTGCCCGTTCCGGAGCGCGTAGCCGATCTGGTTTCGGACCTCGTGGAACCGTGAGCTAACCCACTGGGCATAGAAAAAGCAGCTTGCGCTTTACGCACGGCAGGCGATCGTACTAAGTCCCCACCATGATCGAGCGCGACCCCAAGACCCTGGCACGGCTTCAGGCGGTGGTGACCGCGCTGATCGAGCACCGCGTGTCGACCTCGCTGGTCGACGTCGAGCGCGCGCTCGCGCGCTGGCGGAGCGGTACGCACTCGGCGCTCGCCGCTCACGGCGCGGTGCTGCGCCACGCCGCGCGTTGCGAGCGCACCGTGGAGCGCGTCACGGCGGCCGCCGGCGATCGCCCCGAGGGCATCCTGCGCGACGCGGTCGATGCCGGCCTGATGTCGAGCGACGAGTTCGTCGCGCTCGTCGGCAAGCAGCCGGAAGAGGTGCCCTCGATCGACGCGCTGCGCGACGAGGATGACGCGAGCGCGCCCGACAAGCGCCGCACGCTCGAGACCCTGCTCGCGCGCGGCCCGGTGCTCGTCCACGTCGACGCGCGGCGCGCCGAGGTCGCGGTGCCGCCCCGGTTCCGCGCCGATCCGAGCCTCGTCCTGCGCTTCGGCTACAGCCTCAAGCCCGCGATCGCGGACCTCGAGGTCGGCGAGGAGGCGATCAGCGGCACGCTCACGTTCTCCGGCGCGCCGTTCCACGTCGTGCTGCCGTGGACCGCGGTCTACGCGGCGATGGTCGAGGGCGAGCAGCGCGGCACGGTGTGGCCCGAGGACGTCCCCGAGGACGTGCTCACCGGCGCCGGCGAGGCTCCCGCGCCGGTCCCGGCGCCCAAGGAAGAGCCGCCGCAGCGCGCCAAGCGCGCGTCGCACCTCAAGCTCGTCGAATGAAGCGGCTCGCGATCCTGGTGGTCGCAGCATGCAGCCGGCCGGCCGCGCCCCCGCGCGCGCCCGCGCCGTCGAACCACGTCGAGCCCGCGAGGCGCGACACGCCGCCGCCGTCGATCGACTGGAAGGACACGCGGTTCGCGGTCCACGGCCTGCCCGCGGTCGCGAAGGGCGGCGAGCTCGCGGTCGTCGCGGTCGAGGACTCCGACGCCGGTCGCGGGTTCCCGAACCTGCGCGTCGAGGTTCGCGATCGGAGCGACCGTGTCGTCGAGACCCTCCCGGTGATGGTGTCGAACGAGTTCGAGCGGCTCGTCCCCGACGCGCAGCACGCGACGCCGGAGCTCGCGAAGCGGATCGCCGCCGCGAACGGCCGGCTCGCCGCGCTCCACGACGCGCACGACCTCGTGCCGCTGCAGCCGCTCGAGGTGATGAAGAGCGACGACGACCCGCACCTGGCACGCGGCGATGATCTGTTCGTGGAGTGGCTCGGCAACCGGCTGCTCGTCGGGCGCCAGCCCGCCGCCGACGCGCCCGTCCAGCACCTCGCGAGCCGCGACGGCACGCCGTGGCTCGCGGTCCAGGGCCGCCGCTGCCCGCAGTGCCCGCCGTGCGAGAACCCCGCGTACCTCGCCGGCGCGTATCACGCCGACGTCGCCAACACGTTCATGCCGGTCGTCGTCGTCGAGATCGGCTACCGCGGCACCGACACGTGCTGGGAGCCCGGGCACCAGTGGCACGTCGTCGCGTGGTGAAGATCAAACCACAGAGTCACAGAGACTTCGTGTCTCTGTGGTTTATCCCGCCTTCTGCTTCTTCCGCTCTTCGGGGTTCTCGTCGAGCCACGCCTTCAGCGACTCCTCGCTGATCTCGACGACGAGATCGTCGTCGGCGAGCTTGGCCTGGCAGCCGAGGCGCGACTCGGGCCGCACGTCGAACGCCTTGTCCATGATGTCGTTCTCCTTGTCGGTGATCTCCGGCAAGGAGTCGAAGCCCTCCGTCACGTAGCAGTGGCACGTCGAGCACGCGAGGTTGCCGCCGCAGGCATGGCCGACGCGGACGCCGTGCTCCTCGGCGACGTCGAGGATCGACTCGCCCTTCTGGCCCTCGAGCGTGACCGGCCCGGTCGATTGCGGCCCCTGCGGGTTGACGAACGTGATCTTAGGCAAGCGACTTCTCGACTTCCTCGAGGGTCTTGCCCTGGAACTGCGCCTCGATCGCGCGGTTCATGCGCGCCTGTGCGAACGGCTTCGTCGCGATGTCGAGCGCCTCGATCGCGGCGCGGATCTTCAGGTGGTCGTCGCCGCGCATCGCGTCCTCGAGCGCGGTCATCGCCGTCTCGCCGGCGGCGCGCACGTCGTCGGCGAGCAGGCCGCCGTTGTTGGCGAACGCGGCACGGGTCGCCGCGAGGATGCGGTCGGCCTCGACACGCTCGACCGCGAGGTTGCGGCGCGCGAGATCCTCCTCGGCGTACTCGAACGACTCCATCAGCATGCGCTCGACCTCCTCGTCCGACAGGCCGTACGAAGGCTTGACCTCGATCGAGGTCTCCTTGCCGGTCGTCAGCTCCTTCGCGGTCACGCGCAACAGGCCATCGGCATCGACGACGAACGTGATCTCGACGCGCGCCATGCCGGCGATCAGCGGCGGCACGCCGCGCAGCACGAACCGCGCGAGCGAGCGGCACGCGTCGGCGGTCTCGCGCTCGCCCTGGACGACGTGGATGTCGAACCCGGTCTGGTGGTCGGCGTACGTCGTGAACGTCTGCGTCGCGCCGCACGGGATCGTCGTGTTGCGGTGGATCAGCTTCTCGACGACACCGCCCATCATCTCGACGCCGAGCGAGAGCGGCACGACGTCGAGCAGCACGACCTTGTGATCGCCGCCGGCGAGCACGTCGGCCTGCACCGCCGCGCCGAGCGCGACGACCTGATCGGGATCGAGATCGTGCAGCGGCTCGCGGCCGAACACCTCGGCGACGTACTCGCGCACGATCGGCGAGCGGGTCGAGCCGCCGACGAGGATCACGCCGTCGAGATCCTCGCGCTTCAGCTCGGCATCCTTGAGCACGCGCCGGCACGCCTTGCCGCAGCGATCGAGCAGCGGCTGCGCGATCCGCCGGAGATCGGCGCGCGTGATCGTGCGGCCGTGCCACTCGACCGATTCCTGCTCGGTCAGCGCTTCCTTCACGCGCCGCGCGTCGGCGACCGCGCTCGCGACCTCACCCACGATCTCCTTGGTGATCGCGCGGTCGAGATCGTCGCCGCCGAGCGCCGAGTCGCCGCCGGTCGCCCTCACCTCGAACACCCCATCTACCAGCTTGAGGATCGAGATGTCGAACGTGCCGCCGCCGAGGTCGAACACCGCGTACAGGCCCTTCGACCCGCGATCGAGGCCGTATGCCACCGCCGCGGCGGTCGGCTCGGCCATGAGCCGCATCACCTCGAGCCCCGCGAGCCGTCCCGCGTCGCGCGTCGCCTGGCGCTGCGCGTCGTCGAAGTACGCCGGCACCGTGATCACGGCGCCCTCGATCGGGCCGCCGAGCTCGGCCTCGGCACGCGCCTTGAGCGCCTTCAGGATCTCGGCCGACACCTCGACCGGCGACACCGCGCGCCCGCCGGCGTGCACGCGCACCGCGCGATCGTCGCCCTCGAGCTCGTACGGCAGCATGCCGCGCACGCTCGCGACGTCCTTCATGCCGCGGCCGATCAGCCGCTTCACCGACGCGATCGCGCCCGGCTTGCCTTCCGCCTCGCGGCCGACGAGCACGCGGTCGCCATACACGACGACGCTCGGCACGATCGGATCCGCGCCGAGGCACCTGGGCGCGCCGTCGCCGACGTGGGCGACCAGCGAGTTCGTCGTGCCGAGATCGATCCCGACGACCCGCGGCTTGCAGGCCTCCTTCGTCTTCGACTGGCCCGGCTCGGCGATCTGCATCAACATCTGACTAGTCCTCGTCGAGCGCGGCGTCGCACTCCGCGAGATAGCGGCCGAGATAGCGCAGCAGGATCAGCTGCTTCTTGATCTCGCCGAGATCGTCGCGCTCGAACAGCGACGCCAGCCTGGCGACCGCGGCGTCGCGGCGACCCTGCATGTCGCGCTGCAGCCGCTCGACGACGGCCGCGTTGTTGCGGTTCTCCGCGAGCTCCTCGCGCAGCTCGAGGATCTCCATCAGCAGCTCGGGCTCGACGCGCTCGTTGTCGCCGATCGTGACTCCCGCGCGCTCGAGCAGGTACTCGGCGCGCGCGACCGGCTTCTTGAGCGTCTGATACGCGTCGTTGAGCGCGCGCGACCGCGACAGCGCGGCGACGCGCTCGGCCGCCGGCGCGCTCGCGAACCGGTCGGGGTGCAGCTCCTTGCTGCGGTCGAAGAACGCGCGCTCGATCACGGCAGGATCGAGATCGAACCGCGCGGGCAAGCCGAGCAGCCCGAACGCGTCAGAACTGGACGCTCTCTCCACAGCCGCAACTGCCCTTCGCGTTGGGGTTCTCGAACTTGAAACCGTGGCCCATCATGCCGCGCACGAAGTCGAGCGTCATGCCGCCGAGGAACACGAGGCTCTTCGGATCGACGACGATCGCGACGCCGTGGTCCGCGAACTCGGTGTCGGTCGGCTTGAGCTCGTCGGCCCACTCGAACACGTACGTGAAGCCCGTGCAGCCACCACCGCGCACGCCGATGCGGATGCGCGCGTCGGGCGTGCCGCGCTTCTCGCGCTGCTTCCGGATCTCCTCGGCCGCGGCCTCGGTGATCGCGATCTCCTTCTTGCCGACAGGAGGCGCCGACTTCTTGATCTCGGTGGTCTGCTGCATCGCCGCACTCATCATCTGCTGTGCTTCTTCTTGTAGTCGTCGATCGCGGCCTTGATCGCGTCCTCGGCGAGCACCGAGCAGTGGATCTTGACCGGCGGCAGGTTCAGCTCCTCGACGAGCTGCGTGTTCTTGATCTCGGCCGCCTGATCGAGCGTCATGCCCTTGATCATCTCGGTCGCGAGCGAGCTCGACGCGATCGCCGAGCCGCAGCCGAACGTCTTGAACTTCGCATCCTCGATGCGGCCGTCCTTGACCTTGATCTGCAGGCGCATGACGTCGCCGCACGCGGGCGCGCCGACGAGGCCGGTGCCAACGTCCTCCTCGTCCTTGTTGAACGTGCCGACGTTGCGGGGGTTCTCGTAGTGGTCGATGACTTTCTCGGAGTACGCCATGTTCGTTCCTCAGCCGTTCAGTGCGCGGCCCACTTGATGGAGTTGATGTCGATGCCTTCCTGGTGCATCTCCCACAGCGGCGACAGCGCCCGCAGGCGCTCGACGCTCTTCACGACGAGATCGACCACGTAGTCGATCTCGGCCTCGGTGTTGAAGCGGCCGATGCCGAAGCGGATCGAGGTGTGGGCCAGCTCGTCGCCGACGCCGAGCGCGCGCAGCACGTAGCTCGGCTCGAGCGACGCCGACGTGCACGCCGAGCCGCTCGACACCGCGACGTCCTTGAGCGCCATCAGCAGCGACTCGCCCTCGACGAACGCGAACGAGATGTTGAGGTTGCCGGGCAGCCGGCGCTCGAGCGAGCCGTTGACGTAGACCTCGGACAACCGCGACGTGATGCCGCGATACAGCCGGTCGCGCAGCGCGCGCAGCCGGATCGCCTCGGCCGGCATCTCCTGCTGGGCGAGCTCGGCGGCCTTGCCGAAGCCGACGATCAGCGGCACCGGCAGCGTGCCCGAGCGCATGCCGCGCTCGTGACCGCCGCCGTCGATGATCGGATCGATGCGCACGCGCGGCTTGCGGCGCACCCACAAGGCGCCGATGCCCTTGGGGCCGTACATCTTGTGCGCGCTGAGGCTGACGAGATCGGCCTTCGCCTTCTCGACGTCGAACGGCACCTTGCCGGCGCCCTGCACGGCGTCGATGTGGATCAAGGTCTTCGGGTTCTTCGCCTTGATCGCGGCGCCGAGCGCGTCGACGTCCTGGACGACGCCGATCTCGTTGTTCGCCAGCATGATGCTGACGACCACGGTCTTCGGCGTCATCGCCGCGGTCACCATCTCCGGCGTGACCAGGCCGTCCTTCTGAGGCGTCAGATACGTGACCTCGCACCCCTCGCGCTGCAGGCGCTTGCAGGTGTCGAGCACGCTCTTGTGCTCGGTCGCGACGGTGATGATGTGGTTGCCCTGCTTCTTGTAGAAGCTGGCGGCGCCCTTGATCGCGAGGTTGTTCGCCTCGGTGGCGCCGCTCGTCCACACGATCTCCTTGCCGTCCGGATCGCCGCCGATCAGCTTCGCGACCTGCTTGCGCGCGGTCTCGACCGCGGCCTCGGCGGTCCAGCCGAACACGTGGTTGCGGCTCGCCGCGTTGCCGTAGGCCTCGGTGAAGTACGGCAGCATCGCCTCGAGCACGCGCGGGTCGACGCGCGTCGTCGAGTGGTTATCCATGAAGATCGGCAGTTTCACGTTTCCGGTCTCGGGCATGTCAGTTGTTTCCTTCACGCGTGAGGAGCTCGACGGGAACGTCGTAGGGCGGCTTCTCGCGCTTGGAGAGCCCGGCGAACAGCGGCGGGGCCTCGCCCTTGTGATGACCCTGGTGGTCGCAGTCGCCGCACTCGGTCGGCGCGTAGTCGGTCGAGCACGTCTGGCAGCTGTCGAGATAGGCGAGCGCCTCGGCGACGTCGTTCTCGATCACCTGCAGCTGCGTGATCTGCTCGCGGATCTGCTGCTGCTTCTCGATGAACATCGCACGCACCCGCGCGGTCGCCTCGGGCGCCGAGCCGGCGTGCATGAAGTCCTTCACGAAGCCCTGGATCTCGGCGAGCGTGAAGCCGATCGCCTGCAGCTTGGTGATCCAGTGGATGCGATCGACCGCCTCGGGGCCGTACAGCCGGAACCCGCCCTCCGAGCGTGCGCGCGGCTCGAGCAGCCCGAGCTCCTCGTAGAGGTGCATCGCGCGCACGGTCTTGCCGACCGCCTTGGCCAGCTCGCCAACGCGCATCAGCTTGTCCTGCTTGCCGCTACCGTCGTCCATCTCGGCTACCCTTACGTGAACGTAAGGTTCTATCTAGCTGAGAGGACTATGGTCGGCCGGGCCCGCGCTGTCAATGGCAAACCTAACCTTTACGTAAGAATGCGGCGGGAAGCAGGATTCGGAACGTCGTTCCCTGACCCGGAGTCGACTCGACCGCGATCGAGCCGCCGTGGCGGCGGATGATCCCGTGGACCATCGCCAGGCCGAGGCCGGTGCCCTGCCCGGCCGGCTTGGTCGTGAAGAACGGCTCGAACACGCGGCGCAGGGTGTCCTGATCCATCCCGCTGCCGGTGTCCGACACCACGAGCTCTACGTAATCGCCCGAGCCCGGCAGCTGCTGCGACAGCGCGGCCGGCTCGGCGAGCTGCCGCGGCTCGGCGTCGATCGTGAAGCGGCCGCCGCCCGGCATCGCGTCGCGGGCGTTGACGAACAGGTTGACGAGCACCTGGTGGAGCTCCTCGCGCGAGCCATGCACGGAGAGCTCCGGCGCCACGCGCGCGTCGATCTGAAGCTTGCGGCCGCCCTGGCGGCGCATGGTCGGGATCGCGCGCTCGAGCAGATCGTGGAGCGGCACGCGCTCGAACGACACCGCCTCGGGACGGCCGAGCCTGAGCAGCCGGCGCGCGAGCGAGCACGCCGACGTCGCGGCCTCGTTCATCTCGTCGATCATCTCGACCAGCTCGGGCTGCTCGACGACGCGCTCGCGCAGCGCCTCGAGGTTCGCGCCGATCACGGTGAGCGCGTTGTTGAAGTCGTGCGCGAGCCCGCCGGCGAGCGTGCCCATCGCCTCGAGCTGCTGGATGCGGCGCATGCGCTCCTCGAGCTCGTCGTGGCGCGTGAACAGCAGGATCGTACTGCCGACCTGGATCCGGTCGCCGAGCTTGAGCGGCGCGGTGCCGACGATGCGCGTGCCGTTGACGTACGTGCCGTTGACGCTGCCGAGATCGGTGATCGCGAACACCTGGCCGCGGATCTCGATGCGCGCGTGGTTCCTCGACACCGCGCTCGAGCGCAGCGCCACGTCGACGCTGCCGCGGCCGATCGTCGTCTTGCCGGCGACGCGATACGTGCGGCCGAGATCCGCGCCGGCGACGCACACGAGCTGCACCTCGGCCGCGAGCGGCCCGGTGTCCTCGCGCTCCTGGAACAGCGGGAGGACACCGGTGACGTCGGTCGTGTGCTCCTCCTCGTCCAGCTCGCCCATGGGGTTGACTAGGTTCCCACGCGTCGCGTCGCGCCGTCGGGGAGCGGTGGGGTAACCGATCCGGATTCGTCGCGATCCGCGCAGTCGCGTCAGCAGCTGACGAGCACGTGGCGATGGTGGTCGCGGTCGTGGTCCTTGTGGGCCTCGCCGCGCTCCATCCACCCGGGCGGCTTCTTGGTCTCCTCGACGGGGCGCGGCTGCTTCGGGTTGTCGTCGTCTTCGAAGGAGGGACACATGACAGAGCCGTCGACGGTGCACGGCGGGTGCCGAAAAAAGACCAGGCAGGACGCCGTCACTCGTCCTGCCTGGTCCCACCCCGCGCGAGCGGGGTGTCACAGCGTGCTCGACGGCACGCTCAGCTGCGCTGCCTCGCGCCTGCCTGGCCCTCGCCGGATTTGTTCTCGCCGCTGCCGGTCCGGATCTGGTTCTGGACGTCCTTGACGCCCGAGATTCCCTCGACGACATCCTCGGCAAACCGCTTCATGTAGCGCTCGGGCACCGTGCCGGTCAGCGTCACCTCGCCGCCCTTGACGTGCACGTCGATCGCGCTCGCGTCGACGCGGTCGTCGTCGGTGAGCGCCTCGCACACCGCCTCGCGGATGCGCTCGTCGGAGCGCTGGTAGCTCGCCGGGCCCTTGCCGCGGTGGCCGCCGTAGCCCTGGTAGCCCTGCGAGCCGTACCGGGGCTGCATGCCGCCGCGCCCGTACGTGCCCTCGTCGTAACCGCCCTGCCCGGACATGCCACCCTGGCCCATCGCCCCGCGCCCGCCCGCCTCGCGCTGCTCGCCCGGCCCGGGGCGATCGCTGTCGCTGTGACCGTATCCGCGCGGGCCGTAGCCGCCGCGCTCGGTGTACGTCGAGCCGCCGCGGCCGGTCCACCGGTCGTCGGTGCCGCGCTCGCGCTCGCGCTCGTCGTACGGATAGCCCTGGTTGCGCGACGTGAAGTGCATGGAGCGATCATCCTGCCGGCGGCCGGCGGTGTAGCCGCTCTGGCCCTGGCCGTAGCGCTCGCTGCTGCGCCAGTCGTCGCGGTCGCGCCCCCAGTCACGCCGCTCGCGGTCTTCCCAGTGACCGCGCATGTATCGGTCGTCCTCGTAGCGCTCCTCGTCCTCGCCCATCATGCGGCGGTTGCGCTGGTTGACGTCATCCTGCGGGCGCCAGCTCGGTCGGTTCTCGTCGGGCAACGCGACGTTTCTACCGGTGCGTCCGTTGCCTTCCGTCTGGTTCGACATGCTCCCTCTCCTTGGTTGCCGCCACGGGTGCATCGCTCGTGCCCCCTCGGGCGTGCGCCGAGGACACGTGCTCCCGGGGATCCGCGTCGCATTACCGCCCGTCCCGCCGCACGGTGTAGCGGACGGGCGCGCTCCCGTGCGATAAGGGCGGCTCTAACTGCGGAGGGAGAGTGCTGTGAAGAACATCCTGTTTGCGATCGCGATCCTCGCGCCGGCTTGCACCGGCGACACCGGCCCTGCGGGGCCCGCCGGCACGAACGGCCTCGACGGCATGAACGGCTCGAACGGCAGCAATGGCAGCAACGGCAACGACATCATCCTGTCGGACCGCGCGAAGCATGGCCTCGACATCGCGCCGGTGATGCTCGACCTGAGCGGCAAGACCGGCGACCAGATCGAGCAGATCGGTCAGGGCAGCTACCTGGTCAACGCGGTGATCGACTGCTCGGGCTGTCACAATTCTCCGGCGCAGGGCTACCTCGCCGGCGGCGTACCGTTCGTGATCGACTCGGCGGGCGACACCGTGTACTCGCGCAACCTGACGACGGACGCGACGGACGGACTCAAGCTCACCGAGGCCCAGTTCATCGAGACGTTCCAGACCGGCCGCGACTGGCACGCCGATCAGAACGGCGGCGACGGCCTGTTGATCGTGATGCCGTGGCCGAACTTCCGCTGGCTGCACACCGACGACATCAAGGCGATCTACGCCTACCTGAAGGTGATCCCCGCGGTCGCCAACCCGGTGCCCGGCGACACCAAGGGCCCGGCGGCGACCGCCACGCCGATCGCGCTGCCGACGTCGTACGACCGCGGCGAGCAGATCCGCGCGATCACGCCCGAGACCAACTTCATGGGCGATCCGATCCCCGATCCCGACGGCGTCACGCGCGGCACCGAGGTCAACCCGCTCGTCGATCCGGATAACTTCGGCACGATGGATGCGGCGACGCAGGCGCACTTCGGCCGCGGCGCGTACCTCGTCAACGCGGCCGTGTGCAACGACTGCCACACGAACCCGCCGTACTCGACGACGCCGGACGCGACGTTCCTCGCGGTCAACCCGGATGACTTCCTGAAGGGCGGCGGCGTGTTCGTGACGCCGCCGACGCTCGGCCCGGTGTTCGGCACGACGCGCTCGATGTCGCGCAACCTGATCGGCGAGAACACCGGCAGCGTCAGCGGGTTCTTCAACGAGACGAGCTCGACGTACCTGCGGTTCTTCGAGGTCATCACGACCGGCACCCACGTCGACGATCCGGGCACGCCGCCGCTCGCGTGGCCGATGCCGTGGGATCACTTCCGCAACATGGAGACCGACGATCTCGTGTCGCTCTACACGTACGTCGACACGCTCGCGAAGCACAACGCCGTGACGGCCGCCAACCACAACAAGCTGACGCAGATGGCGGCGATGTACTGCGACGCGGCGCACGCGTGCCCGAGCGGCCTGGGCTACACGTGCGTGATGGACGCGACGTACGGCAACGAGTGCGCGAACAACGCGTGCACCACCGACGCCGACTGCGGCGCGTGCCAGCAGTGCGACACCGGCGGCACGAACACGTGCCTCGCGCCGGGCGCCGCGAGCGCGGCCTACCAGGCCTGCGCCGCCGGCGCGGGCATCTGACGCCGCGCGCATCTGTCAGTTTGCGGTCGCCGTCGCCTCGAACGCGCGGATGACGGTGACCTTGATCTGTCCGGGGAACGTCATCTCGTCGGCGATCTGCGCCGCGATCTCCGACGACATCTCGATGACGGCGAGGTCGTCCACCTCGCGCTCCTTCACGTACACGCGCAGCTCGCGACCACCGTGCACCGCATGTGCGTGGAGCACTCCGCGCCGCGACATGCCGATCCGCTCGAGGTCCTCGACCTTCGTGTTGAAGCCTTCGGTCTGCTCCCGGCGAGCTCCCGGGCGAGCGCCGCTCATCGCGTCCGACGCCGCGACCAGGTAGGCGTACACCGAGTTGCA
>JBLMXA010000276.1:0-5292 GCA_050257515.1 Acidobacteriota bacterium
ACTGCATCGGCGGCGGGTTGGTCGACGCGGCGACCGCGACCGCCCCGACGGACGGCTTGCCGACGACGTCTTCCATGGCGTCGGCGAGCGCGGTCATCGACTCGAACCGCTCGTCGGGCTCGAACGCCAGGCCACGCGAGAGCAGCGTGCACATCGCGTCGAGCTCGGGCTCGCGCGCGCGCCGCTCCGAGACGAACGCGATGAGCTGGGCCGGTTCGATCGCGGCGGCCGGCCGCCGGCCGCAGCTGCCCTCGACGAGGGCGACGCACAGCGCGAACTGATCGCAGCGCGCGTCGGGCGGCACGCCGAGCCGCTGCTCGGGCGCCATGTACGCGGGCGTGCCGGCGATCGCGCCAGGCGCGGTGACCTGCGGATCGCGGGCGGTGCGCGCATCGCTGCGCACGGTGAGCCCCGCCGGATCGATCGGCCCGGACTCGCGCGTCTCCTTGACCGCGAGCCCGAAGTCGCCGACGCGCACGCGGCCGTCGGCACCGACGAGTAGATTGGCGGGCTTGACGTCGCGATGGACGAGCCCGACCGCGTGGGCGGCGGCGAGCCCGCGTGCGGCCTGGACGTAGAGCCGGGCGAGTGCACGCCAATCGCAGCTCGCGCCGCCGCGGCTGGCGAGCGTGTCGCCGGGCACGAGCTCGGTCGCGAGGAACACCTCGCCGTCCTGCTCGCCGACGTCGTGGACCGCGAGCACGTTCGGGTGCGTGAGCTTGGCGAGCGCGCGCGCCTCGCGCAGCAGCCGCTCGCGCTCGGTCGAATCGTCGGCGCGCTCGGGCTTGACGAGCTTGATCGCGACGTCGCGCTCGAGCTGCGGATCCCAGGCCGCCCACACCTCGCCCATCCCGCCGGCCGCGATGCGGCGATCGAGCTGGTACCGGCCGACGCTGCGCGGCTGCTCGCCGCGGCCGACCGCGCCGAGCTCGCCGACGAGCGCGGCGCAGCGCTCGCAGCCGGCGACGTGCTGCTCGAGGTGCGCGAGCGACTCGTCCGCGAGCGCGCCCTCGACCATGCGCACCAGCTGCTCGTCGCTGGGGCACGCGGTCATTCGATCGTCTCGGGCTCCGGCGCGGCGAGCACCCGCGACAGCGACAGCTCGATCCGGCTGTCCGCCGAGCGGACCATGCTGTCGAGCTCGGCATCGGCGAGCCCGAGGATCTGGGCGAGCTCGCGGCGCGTGGTCTGCACGAGCTCCTCGCGCGCGGCGGCGAGCGTGCGCGCGACGGTCGCGCGATGGATGCCGTAGAGCCCCGCGATCTGGTCGAGCGTCAGCTGATCGACGTGCGCGTGGCGCAGGAAGTTGCGGCCGCGCGGCGCCAGGTTCGCGACCGCGCGCGCGAACGCCTGCTTGATCGCGTGGCCGAGCTCGGCGCGCGAGTAGCGGCCAGACAGATCGCTCTGCGGCGTCGCGACCCCGAGCAGCACCTCCTCGTCGAGCAGCTCCTCGAGCTGGCGCGCGCGCTCGCTGCGCGAGATGTCGACGAGCGCGCGCAGCGCCGTCACGCGCAGCCAGTTCTGCAGGAAGCCGAAGCCGGAGTAGTCCGCGATCCGCGGCGGCCGCGTGCCAGCGCCGACGAACAGCTTGATGCGCAGCGACTGGCGCAGCTCGTCGGGCGGCACCTGCAGCCGGCGGAAGCGCGCGAGCACCGCGTCGAGGTCGCTGCGGTACGTCCGCTCGAACGCGGCGATCGCGCGCGGGTCGCCGGTCGCACACCACTGCGCGAGCAGCAGGTCCTCGGCGCGGAGTCGGGTCAGCGCGGCGGCCTGATCGCGCTGCAGGAGCAGGCGCTCGGCGAGCGCGCCGGCGAACGCGGCGTCGCCCACGCTCGCCTCCGGGAACTTGGCGCGCGCGGCCGCGAGGTCGCGCGTGATCTGATCGAGGTGCGGCGCGAGCGCGGGGGCGCGCTGTGCGGCGGCCTGCCAGACGGCGTCCATCGCGTCGATGATGACACGTCAGCCGGGTTCGGTGGCGTGCCGAGCCTTCTCCCACCCGGCGATGCCGTCGGGCATGACGTACACGTTCGTGTAACCGAGCTCTTGGGCGCGCCCGGCGCCCGCGTGGCAGCTGTGTCAACCGGGGCCCGAGCAGTAGAAGACGAGCGTCGCGGCCTTGTCGGGCGGCAGCTCGTCCGCCGGGTAGTCGTACGGGTTCAGGTTCTTCGCGCCGGGCACGTGGCCGCGCGCCCACCGGCCGTGGCCGTTGTTGTCGAACACGTGAAAGCCGGGCTGGCCGAGCCGCGCGGCGACCTCGGAGACCGTCAGCTCGGGAACCGCAGGCTCGTCCATGAAGGGAAGCTTAACCGACGCGCCTCGCGGACGCGTCGCGCGTGCGCCACACTCACAATTCACTGACAGCGACTGACTCGCGCGTACCTGCGCGGATCCCCGCGCGCGCCCCGTGGTCTCGCGCTTGCTGGAGCAGCGACCATGCGCACCTCCACGCTCCTCGCCGTCGTGCTCGTCACGGCATGCGGCACCTCGCTGACGCAGACGCAGATCAACCAGCCACCGCACGCGATGTCGCCGCGCCCCGCCGCGAGCGTCGAGATCCTGTCGAGCGGTCCGCCGACGCGGCCGCACGTCGACGTCGCGATCCTGCAGGCGCAGCAGCAGGCGTACAGCCTCGACGATCAGGCCGACATGATCGCGAAGCTGCGCGGCGAGGCCGCGCGGCTCGGCTGCGACGCGCTCGTCATCAACGGTCCCGACAACGGCGCGGCCGGCACTCGCGACACGACGTGGACGCTGCACGGCTACTTCGCGACGTGCATCGCGTACACCGACATGCCGCCCGCGCTCGCTCATCGCTAGCGAACCTGTAGGCGCTGCTGCACTCGACGCGGCCGTTGAACACGCGCGCGTGTTTGGCGATCGTGTCCACCGTGGATCCGTCCGAGCGTGGCACTTCCCCGAGCCGGCGAGCGATGCCGCGAGCGGCGTCTACACGATCTCGTTCGAGTGAGCCGGCTAGCTCGTCGGCTTGCGCGCGGGCTGCGTGCGGCCGAGCGGGCGCTTCTTGCCGCCGTGACCCGAGTAGTCGGTCCACCGGTAGCTCGGCTCGCCGGGCGCGCGGTAGTCGAAGTGGATGAAGCCGCTGTTCGGATAGATCCCGAGGCCCATGCCGCCGGCGTCGAGCGACTCGGCGTACCTGTACATCTCGTAGATCGAGACGCCGGGGATGCGGATGTCCATCGCGCTCGCGTGGAAGTGACGGCTCGAGTCGCGCTCCTTGAACCGGAAGCCGGAGACCAGGAAGACGGTCTTGCCGCCGAAGTGATCCTCGATGCGCGACAGCTGCTCGTAGAGCTCGGGGCGCACCGCGCGGACCTCGCCGCACCGCGGATCGCGGAACAGCTCGTCGAGCTTGGCGAGCGCGCCGTCGTCGAACGTGCCGTCGGGCTTGTAGATGTCGACGTCGACCTCTTCGGCGAGGTTCTCGGCGCGCAGGTGGATGTGGCCCGACGGCTTGTCGAGCGGGTCCTTGCGCAGCGTCTGCTTGGCGGCGTTGTGGCCGGAGAACACCGCGATCCGCTTGCACCTGCCAGCCTCGCACTGGCGGAACGTGCCCTTGTTGGTGGGCGAGTGCCGAGAGCCGGGAGTAGCGGCCGCCACGGTGGGCAGCAAAGCGAGCAGAACCACCAAGATCCGTCGCATCGGGACGAAGCTAGGCGAGGTGACAATCCGATCTCAAGAAACCTCATCCGAAATCGACCGAGCGGTCCGAATTAGTTTCATTTCAAAACGAATGTTCAGTGTTCAGGCCGGTCCCTGTGGAGGCAGTTTCGGCAGGTTGACGCCCGGCAGCGGCACGTGGACGAGCTCGATCCCGATCTGCTGCGCGACATCGAAGATGCGATCGTCGCGGTAGAACTCGCCGTAGACGATGCGCGTGACGCCGGCGTTCGCGAGCTGCTTGAAGCAGTTCCAGCACGGGCTCGCGGTCACGTAGTTGGTCGCGCCCTCGATCATCACCCCGTTGCGCGCGGCCTGGATGATCGCGTTGGCCTCGGCGTGGATCGTCGCGACGCAGTGGCCGTCCTCCATCATGTGGCCGACGTCGCTGCAGTGGGGCATCCCGCGGATCGATCCGTTGTAGCCCGTCGACAGGATCGTCCGGTTCCGCACGAGCACCGCGCCGACGTACTTGCGCGGGCACGTCGAGCGCGTCGCGACCACCTGCGCGATGCTCATGAAGTACTCGTCCCAGGACGCACGCTCCATGCGAGGAAGGTAACCGCGCCTTCGGCGCCGGTCCATGACTAGCCAGCCGCTTCGTTTCGTGGCGGGCTCCGCCCATCGCTGCGCGCTGGGCTTCGCGCTATGGTCTGCGTCCCATGTCGTACAAGGACACGGTCAACCTTCCGGACACCGCGTTTCCGATGCGCGGCGATCTCGCGAAGCGCGAGCCCGAGATCCTCGCGGAGTGGACGAAGACCCGGCTGTACGAGCGCATCCAGGCCGAGCGCGCGCGCGCGGGCGCGCCGCTGTGGGTTCTCCACGACGGGCCGCCGTACTCGAACGGCCACATCCACTACGGCCACATCCTGAACAAGATCTTGAAGGACATCGTCGTCAAGTCGCGGTCGATGGCGGGCTATCGCACGCCGTACGTGCCGGGCTGGGACACCCACGGGCTGCCGATCGAGCTCGCGGTCGAGCGCGAGCTCAAGGACAAGCGGCTGAGCCCGGCGGAGTTTCGCCGCGCGTGCCGCGACTACGCGATGAAGTTCGTCGCGATCCAGAAGCAGGAGTTCGAGCGGCTCGGCGTGCTCGGCGACTGGGATCACCCGTACCTGACGCTCGATCCGACGTACGAGGGCGCGATCGCGAGCGCGCTCGCGAAGTTCGCGCGCGGCGGCTGGCTGTATCGCGGCAAGAAGCCGGTGATCTGGTGCCCGCGTGACAAGACCGCGCTCGCCGAGGCCGAGATCGAGTACGAGAACCATCGCTCGCCGTCGATCTACGTGCGGTTCCCGCTCGCCAAGGGCGGCGCCTCGCTGGTGATCTGGACGACCACACCGTGGACGCTCCCCGCGAACCTCGCGATCGTCGCGCACCCCGCGTTCGAGTACGTCGGCGTGCCGCACGACGGCGAGCTGCTGATCGTCGCGAAGGAGCTCGCCGAGAGCTTCGGCAAGGCGACCGGCATCGACGTGTCGAAGGCGCAGCCGGTGAAGCTCGAGGAGGGCGCGCGCTACGTGCACCCGTTCGTGCCGAGCAAGGCCGACAACGAGCACCGGCTGTGGTTCGCCGACTACGTCACCGCCGACACCGGCACTGGCCTCG
>JBLMXA010000277.1:0-4305 GCA_050257515.1 Acidobacteriota bacterium
CGGCGGTGCAGCGCGTCCTCGACCTGGAGCATCGCCTCGCTCGCGCCAACCGACGCCGCGATCCCGCCGCGGCGGCGGTCGAGATCGACGAGGTAGCTGTTGCCGGCGATCACGATCGACCACGTGCCGGGGCGCACCGCGCGCGCATCGACGTCGCGAACCTCGCCGTCGATCGTGACGCGCAGCCTGCCATCCTCGAGCGGACCTTCGACGACGATCGTGCGGTCGCGCCCCTCGGCGGTGACGATCCACTCGCGCTTCATGACTGCCGGGGTTATATGCTATCCACCAGGCTCGTGCCGAGTCTCCTGGACGTATTGCTCGAGCGGCGCATCGTCGTGTGCGTGGGCTCCGGAGGAGTCGGCAAGACGACCACCGCGGCGGCACTGGCGCTCGCGGCCGCGCGCCGCGGCAAGAAGACGCTGGTCTTGACGATCGATCCGGCCAAGCGGCTCGCGAACTCGCTCGGGCTGTCCGCGCTCGGCCATCAGGTCCAGGAGGTCGATCGCAAGCTCGTGCGCGCCGGCGCGCCGAGCGATCGCGGTGAATTGCACGCGATGATGCTCGATCAGAAGGCGGCGTTCGACGAGGTCGTGCAGCGGCACGCGCGCGATCCCGAGGCGGTGAAGCGGATCCTGGCGAATCCGATCTACGGCCAGATCTCGGGCACCCTCGCCGGCGCGCAGGAGTACGCCGCGATGGCCAAGCTCCACGAGTTCGATCGCAGCGGCGCGTGGGACACGATCGTCGTCGACACGCCGCCGACCGCGCACGCGCTCGACTTCCTCGATGCGCCGCGCAAGCTGTCCGAGGCGATCGACTCGCCCGCGGTCGAGTGGTTCCGCAAGCTCCAGGGCGGCTCGGGCTCGGGCTGGTCGATCGTCGGCAAGACCGGCGCGTTCGTGCTCAAGCGGCTCGCGAAGTTCGTCGGATCGCAGTTCATCGACGATCTCGGCGTGTTCTTCACCGAGTTCAACGACATCCTCGGCGGATTTCGCACGCGCGCCGAGGAGACGTTCGCGCTGCTCCGGCAGCCGCGCGTCGGGTTCGTGCTGGTCGCCAGCCCCGAGCCGATGGCGATGCGGGAGGCGCTGTTCTTCCACGAGCGCCTGATCACCGCGAGGATGCCGTTCGTCGGCTTCGTCGTGAACAAGATCCACCCTGCCCTGCCGATCTCGGCCGACGTGCCCGCGATCGCGGCCGCGCTCGGCCGCCACGCCGGCGTCGCCGCGCTCGGCCTCTCGGGCACGACGCGCACGATGGCCGCGCAGGCGCTGTTCGCGGCGCACGGCGAGCTCGAGACGCTCGCCGAGGCGGATCGCGTCGCGCTCGAGCGCCTGCGCGAGGTCGGCAACGGCTCGCTGCTCGTCGAGGTGCCGCTGCTGCGGGAGGACGTCCACGACGTCGACCGGCTCGTCGGGCTCGAGCGGTTCTTGTTCGCCTAGAGGTTCAGCCGACGCTCGAGCGCCGCGATCTGCGCGAGGTTGTCGGCGCGGTCGGCCTTGCGCGCCTCGTTGTCGGGATCGCGCGCGAGCAGCTGCTCGGTGATCGCGAGCGCGGCGCGATACTCGGCGAGCGCGGCGCGGACGTCGCGCTTCGCGAGCACCTCGCCGAGGTTGTAGTGCGCGACGCCGACGTCGTTCTGCCACTCGGCGTTGCTCGCGTCGCGCGCGGCGAGTGCGGCGCGGATCGCGAGGCACGTGCGGTACTCGCCGGCCGCGGCGTCCCACTCCTCGACGAGCTCGTGGTCGTAGCCGAGCTTCTCGTGGGCCATCGCGAGATCGCGCTGCCACGTCGCGTTCAGCGGATCGCGCTGCGCGAGCTGCTGCGCGAGCTCGAGGAAGCGCGCGAGCTCGGCGCGCGCACCTGCGTGGTCGTGGCGCGCCTCGAGGATCTCGCCGATCGCACGGTGGCTGACCTCGACGTCGCGGATGCGATCGGCGTGCGTCGGATCCCGCGCGGCGAGGCGGTCCTGGATCGCGAGCGCGGCGCGATGCTCGGCGAGCGCGGCGGCGAGGTCGCCCTGCTTGTGCAGCGCCCTGCCGAGGTTGTAGTGGCCGAACGCGAGATCGCTCGTCCAGTCGGTGTTGGACGGATCGCGGTTGGCGAGCTGCTCGTCGACTTGCAGCGCGGCGCGAAACTCGCCGATCGCGTCGGCCAGCTGGTTGCCGAACAGGAGCAGCTCGCCGATCGCGTTGTGGCTGCCCGACAGATCGCGCTGCAGATCGGCGCTCGCGGGATCGTGCGCGGCGAGCCGCTCGCGGATCGCGAGCGCCGCGCGGTGCTCGACGAGCGCCGCCGCGAACTCGCCGTGCAAGGCGAGCGCCTCGCCGACGCGTTCGTGGCCGACGCCGAGATCGCGATCGTGGTTCGGCGTCGGCATCGCCTTCGCGATGCGCTCGCTGATCGCGAGCGACGTGCGCTGCTCCGCGAGCGCCTCGCCGAGCTTGCCTTGCATGCCGAGCATCTCGGCGACCTTCTCGTGACTGACCGACACGTCGCGCTGGCGCGACAGGTCGTCGGGCTTGCTCGCGGCGAGCTGCTCGGCGATCGCGAGATCGGCGCGGTACTCGGCGAGCGCGCCCTCGGTATCGCCGCGGTTCGCGAGTGCCATGCCGAGGTGCTCGTGACGGATCGACAGGTCGCGCTGCAACCGCTCGTCGCCCGGAGCCGCGGCCGCGATCGCGGCGGTCTCGGCGAGCGCGGCGCGATCGTCGGCGAGCGCGTCCTCGGTGTTGCCGCGCGCGAGCAGCACGTCGGCGAGGTTGCCGAGCGCGATCGCGTGCTCGCGGCGGTCCTCGGCGGTGCGCAGCGGCCGCCGCTGGTAGTACACGGTCGCCTTCTTCGCGACGGCATCGAGCAGGTCGAGCCGGCCGATCGGCTGCAGCTTGTCGCGCAGGTCGCCGAGCATGAAGCTCATCAGCTCCTCGGCATCGGCGCGGTTCTGCACCGCCTCGCGGCGCTCGGCATCGGCGACGCGCTCGGCGCGCATGATGCGCTGCACGCTGATCGCGCCGACCGCGACGACGATCGTGGCCGCCACCGCGGTGATCGCGACCGCGGTGCGGTGACGTCGCAGCCAGCGCGCGAGCAGCTGCGCGCGCGAGTAGCGGTGGGCGCTGACGAGCTGGCCGGTCTGGAACCGGCGCAGATCGTGCGCGAGCTCGCGCGCGCTCGGGTAGCGATCGCGCGCCTCGGCGGCCATCGCCTTGCCGACGATCGCGAGCAGATCCTTCGGCACGCCCGGCTGGACCTCGGCGAGCGGCGGCACCTCGCCGGCGACGACCTTCGCGAGCACCGCGTCGCTCGACGTGCCGGTCACCGGCGGCCGGCCCGCGAGCATGTGGAACAGCACCGCGCCGAGCGCGTAGACATCGGCGCGCTCGTCGACCGGCTGGCCGAGCGCTTGCTCGGGCGGCATGTACGACGGCGTGCCCATCACCGTGCCGGCCTCGGTCTCGTCGTTGCCGCTGCCCTCGCCGGTCGGCTCGTCGACGGCGTCGACGTCGGGCACCTTGCCCGATACATCCTTCGCGAGCCCCCAGTCGATCACGACGGTCTCGCCGAAGCTGCCGACGATCACGTTGCGCGGCTTGAGATCGCGGTGGATCACGCCCTGGCTGTGCGCGTACGCGATCGCATCGGCGACCGCGAGCGCGTTCGGCAGCAGCGCGAGCCGCTGATCGAGCGTGGTCGCCTGCGCGATCACCTTGTCGAGCGACTTGCCCGACACGAGCTGCATCGCGAAGAACGGCTCGCCGGTCGGCCACTTGCCGGCCTCGTGCAGCTGCACGATCGACGGGTGCTGCAGGCGCGCCGTGATCTTCGCCTCGCGCTCGAACCGCCGCGCGGGATCGCCGGTCTTGACGAAGTTCTCCTTGAGCGCGACCTCGCGGCCGAGCCGGCGGTCGCGCGCGCGCAGGATCCGCCCCATGCCGCCGCGCGCGACCTCCTCGATCACGACGTAGTTGTCGGGATCGATCGACACGAGCTCGGCGTGGTCGGGCGGGTTGCCCGAGCCGAGCGCCGCGAGGTTCGCGACGACCGACGCGCACGTCCGGCACTCGTCGAGGTGGATCTCGATGCTCGCGAGCTTGCTCTGATCGAGCGCGCCCTCGAGCATCAGCATCAGATCCTCGTCGGCAGGGCACGTCGCCAGCACGGCGGCGGATCCATAGCAGACGCCCGAGGCCGGTTCGGTAAGATTCGAATGCGCGCGTTAGCGGTGTGAGGCGCACTACCCTAGAAACGGCCGAGCACGGTGACACCACCGCCGTCGGGGGCGGCGTAGGGAGCGACCTCGAT
>JBLMXA010000278.1:0-8375 GCA_050257515.1 Acidobacteriota bacterium
CGCGGCGAGCGCGGTCGCCGCCGAGTGCGGCGTGAACCTCGACGACGCGCACCCGCTCGGGATCGGCGGGACCGCTGGCGTCGAGCGACAGGCCGAGGTCGACGCGCGACAGCTGCTTCGCCGGCAGGTCGCCGACCATCTCGTTGCACAGCACGAGCTCGAACGCACCGGCGGGCACGTCGACCGCGAGCGCGTCGCCGGTGATCCAGGTCGCGTCGTTACCCAGGCGATCCTGCTGCGCCGCGACGAGCGCGGGCGACAGCTCGACGATCGTGTAGCTGACCTCGCGGCCGGCGGCGCGCAGCCGGGCGATCGCGTCGCGCGCGACGTAGGCGAGGCCCGCGCCGATCTCGAGCACGCGCACGCGGCCCTCGGGCACCGCGCCGCGCGCGAGCAGCGCGTCGACGAGCGCCTCGCCGTACGTGCGGCCGTGCAGCGCCGGGTGCGGCACGCGCAGCAGGTGCGACAGCGTGGTCTCCTGGTGATCGAACTGCTCGTTCGCGTCGCCGACGCCGTGCTTGTAGTACTCGGTGAGCCCGACCGGCGGCGGCACCGGCTGGCCCGGCTTCCACGGCGCGTACGGCATCGTCGACGCGAGGTACCTCGGCGCGAGGCCGGGGCGCTTCGCGTACATCGACCACGGCATCATCGACAGCTTGACCGCCTGGACGTCGCTGTGGACGAGCCGGCGCACGAGCGCGAGCAGCTTGTCGCCGTCGAACTTCATCTTGAGCTCGATCAGGCGCTTCTCGCCGTCGAACGCGTCCCACATCGCGGTCTCCTCCGGCGACAGGAACAGCTCCTGGACGGGGCGCTCGCCCCACGCGGTCCACAGCACGAGCCGATCGTCGCGCCGCTGCCACACGTTCCACTTGCCCTTGATCGGCACGAACGCCCACAAATTCGCGATCTCGTCGTCCTCCGCCTCGTCGAGCAGCACCGCGTGCGCCGCGAGGATCTCGACGAACTGCTGCGGATCGGCGCCGTCGATGCGGCTCTTGAACTGCTCGACGGTGGCCGCGGTGTCGGCGCCGCCCGCGAACGCCTCGATCAGATCGGCGATGTCGGCGCTCATCTCCATCAGGTAGCCGTACAGATCGTGAAACAGGTACACCGCGCCCATGTGCGCGAACCACGACAGGTGACGCGAGCGTTTCAGCCGCGCGGGCACGGCGGGAGCTTGCATGCCCCGTTCGTACCATCCCGGCGTATGCTGCGGCGCGCATGGCCTACCTGTTCGAGACCGAGGAGCACGCCACGATCCGGCAGTCGGTGCGCAGGTTCGCGCAGACGCACATCGCACCGCACAGCGCGCAGTGGGAAGAGGACGAGGAGTTCCCGGCCGAGCTGTACAAGACCGCCGCCGCGGCCGGCTACGCCGGCATCGGGTTTCCCGAGGAGCTCGGCGGGCAGGGCGGCGACCTCGGCCACATGCTGGTCGCCGGCGAGGAGATGATCCTCGCGGGCCGCTCGGTCGGTACGTGCGTCGGGCTCAGCACGCACGGGATCGCGCTGCCGCCGATCGTGCGGTTCGGCACGCCGGAGCAGCAGCAGAGGTGGGTCGTGCCGGTGCTGCGCGACGGCAAGATCGCGTCGCTCGGCATCACCGAGCCCGGCGGCGGCAGCGACGTCGCGTCGCTGCAGACGCGCGCGGTGCGCGACGGCGATCACTACGTCGTCACCGGCGCGAAGACGTTCATCACGTCGGGCACGCGCTGCGACTTCGTGACGACCGCGGTGCGCACCGGCGGGCCCGGCCACGCCGGCATCTCGCTGCTCGTGATCGAGAAGGGCACGCCGGGGTTCGAGGTCTCGAAGAAGCTCAAGAAGACCGGCTGGTGGGCGAGCGACACCGCCGAGCTCAGGTTCGAGGGCTGCCGCGTGCCGGTCGCGAACCGGATCGGCGCCGAGAACACGGGCTTCCCGATGATCATGATGAACTTCGTCGGCGAGCGGCTCGCGCTCGCCGGCCAGGCCGTCGCGATCGCCGAGCTCGCCTATCGCGAGGCGGTCGCCTACGCGCGCGAGCGCCAGGCTTTCGGCAAGCCGCTCGCGGGCTTCCAGGTCACGCGCCACAAGCTCGCCGACATGGTGTCGAGGATCGCCGCGGCGCGCGCGCTGACCGGCGAGCTGACGATGCGGGCGCACGAAGGCGAGCAGGTTGCCGGGATGGCGGCGATGGCGAAGAATGTCGCGACGGACATGCTCGCGTTCGTTGCCGACCAGGCGGTGCAGATCTTCGGCGGTCACGGCTACATGCGCGAGACGCTCGTCGAGCGCCTCTACCGCGACGCCCGCCTGTACCCGATCGGCGGCGGCACGCGAGAGATCATGAACGAGATCATCGCGAAGACGGAGGGCTACTGATGACGGACGGAGAGGTTCGCGGCTGGCGCGCGCTGCCGCCGGTGCTCGTGGTCGCGATCGTGCTCGATGCGTGCACCTCGCTCGCCGGGATCGCATGGTCGCGGTTCGCGCACGAGCTCACGTCCGAGCACAAGTGGGGGCTCGCGATCCGCGGCATCTACTTCGCGATCACGGTGCTGTCGGTCGTCGGCTACGTCGAGCTCGCGCGGCGGCGCACCGGCTGGGCGCGGCGCGGCCTGCACGCCGCGGCGATCCTGGTCGCCGCGGACACGCTGCTCTGGGTCGTCATCGCCTGGTACTTCGCGATCCATCCGAGCTCCGCGCCGGGCTGGTTCGGGATGTTCTGGAAGATCTCGGCGATGGTGCTGCGCGCCGCGCCCGCGATCGCGCTCGCGATGGCCGCGTGGGATCGCCGCGTGCTCGCGATCGCGGGCCTCGTGCTCGTCGCCGCCGTCGATGCCGCCCACTACTTCCTCGACGATCTGCTGAAGTGGCTCGGCGCCGGCGACAAGGGCTACTTCACGGTGATCTCGATCATCTCCCTCGTCGGCACCGTGTCGCTCGCGCTGCTCGCGTTCGCCGCGGCGCGCGGGCTCGCGTCACCCGAGCCGCGGCGTGCCGCGCACGGGCTCTCGCGAGCGGCCGGCGCCCTGCAGCTGCGGGTGGTCGCGGCGATCGCCGGCAGCGGCCTCGGGCTGTTCGTCGCGTTGATGAGCCCGAACGAGGGCGCGCTCGAGCTCGTCAAGCTCGGCATGTTCTCGGGCCTCGTGATCAACTTCCTCGCCGATCTGTGGTTCTCGGTCAGCGTGCTCGGTGCGTCGCGCGCCGAGCTGCCCGACCTGCCGCGCTGGCCGCTCGCGATCGCCGGCGCGATGATCGCGTGGTGCAGCGGCGTGCTGCTCGAGAAGGCGCCCGAGATGTACGAGGTGCTCTATGGCAGCCATGCCGGTGGCCGCGAGGCGATCGACGCGCTCGCGCTGTTCTCGCTCGCGCTGCCGGTCGTCGAGACGCTCGGCATCGCGGTGCTCGCGGCGCTGATCGGCGGGCTCGCGAGCCGGCGCTCGCTGCCCGAGCTCGCCACGCACGCGTCGGGCAAGGGCGTCGGCTTCGTCGCGCTGATGCTCGCGGGCATCGCGATCACGCAGTGGGTGATCCCGGCGGCGAAGTCCGAGGGCGGTCTGATCCTGATGATGCTGTGCGCACTCGTCGCGATCCTCGCCGCGATGATCCTGATGATGCGGCTGTGCCGCTACGCGGCCGAGGCGGTCGAGCAGGAGCCGGGCCTGCCGGCGGCCAAGCTCGTCACTTGAGGGCACACGACGCTCTGCTCGTGCACCGGCCGGCCACGAGCGTCGCGGCTAGCCGATGGCGCCGACCACGGCGTCGAGATCGGCCGGCTGCAGCCGCGAGTTCGCGCGCACGCCGTCGACGAGCGCGGGCTTGTCGCCGCCGTGCGCCTCGAGGTACGCGGTGACGCAGCCCGGGTGCAGGTAGCCGGCGCCGCGCGTCACCGCCATGCCGGTGTCGATCTCCCGCTCGATCGCGACCCGCAGGCTGTCCTTCTCGATCGGCTGCTGGCACTGCAGGCAGCGCGCGCGGCTCGTCGGCGCCTTGTCGGCGTACGGAAACCCGCCGGGCTTCGCGTGGCCCTTCGCGAGCGAGTCGGCCATGAGCTTGTCGAGCCCGGCGCGATCCGGCACGTCGCCGGGATAGCTGTCGAGCACGGCCTTGAGCTCCGCCGGCAGCTTGGCGGCGGCGCACGCGAGGTGGTGCCAGCGCATGCTCGGCTGATCGCCGAACGCGTTGGCCGCCTCCTCGCCGAAGCGCAGCTCGCCCTTCGCGATCGGCTTCTTGCACGTGCGGCAGCTCGCGCGGCCGGACTTCGCTTCCTCGATCACGTTCGCCATGCGGCGAACCTTACTGGATCGGCGCGCCCTTGAGAAAGTCGATGTCGGGCAGCGCCATCGTCGTGCCGCACGCGCCGCCGCCGACGCCGACGATCGAGCCATCGAGCATCGTCACGGCCGTCCACTCGGTGTTCGTGTTCGGCAGCGTCGGGAACGCGGTCACCGTGCCGGCGACCGGATCGATCTGCTCGACGCTCGCGACGCTCGAGTTGCACTGCATGGACACGGTGTAGCCGCCCATCACGAGCATCGTGCCGTCGCGCACGAGCGCGCTCGCGTGCCAGCAGCGCGGCGTCGCGAGCTGGTAGCCGGCGGTCGTGAACGTCGCGGTCGCCGGATCGAACAGCTCGATCGAGGCCATCGGATCCATGATCCCGCCTGCCGACGAGCTCGCCCCGCCGATCACCGCGACCTTGCCCGACGGCAGCACGTGCGCGGTCAGCATCGAGCGGCCCTGGACGAGCGGATTCGCGGGCGTGATCGTGTCGCTGTCGAAATCGAACAGCTCGGCCGCGCGCGTGCCGCCGTCGCCGCCGCCGAGCAGGATGCGGCCGTCGCGCAGGCGCACCGCGAAGCCGAACACGTGGGTCTGCGCGTGATCGAGCAGCAGGAAGCTGTCGGTATCGGGATCGTAGATCTCGATCGTCGCGTCGTTCATCGACGAGATGAACACGCGGCCGTCGGGCATCAGCGCGGCGCGCACGTAGTAGCGCGGGCGGTTCAGCTTGTGCGACGTCGGCGTGAACGTGTTCGTCGTCGGATCGAACAGGTCGGCGAGCGTGCCGTCGCCGGGGCAGGTCGCCGGGTCGCCGCACGTGCTGCCGACGACGAGCACCTTGCCGGAGAGCAACGTGATCGCGCCGTCGTGCCAGCGCGGCGTCGACATCTTGTTCGCCGCCGGCGTCACCAGGTCGGTGGTCGGATCGTAGATCTCGGCGGTGTCGAGCGCGTTCGCGGCGCTGTCGGGTACGGTCGTGCCGCCGGCGACGAGCACGCGGCCGTCCTGCAGCACGGCGAGCGCGGGATCCTCGCCGCGCACGACCTGCAGCGGCTTCTGCTCCCACGTCATCTCGAGCCCGGCGGTGCGGTAGTCGAACGCGGCGGGGAGCACGGCCGCGGTGCCGGCGAGCTGGATCTTGACGTCCTGCAGCCCGAATGGACCGGGCGGGGTGACGATGCGCGCCGAGGTCGGGCTCGTCACGGACACCGGCGCGCGGCCGTCGGCGATGAACACCTGCATGCCCTTCGCGAAGCCGCTGCCGGTCAGCGTCAGGTAGGCGCCGCCGTTGATGAAGCCCTCCGCGGGATCGACGTGCGTCACGGAGAACGCGCAGTCGCTGGTCTGCACGCACACGCTCGAGCAGCACCTCGCGTTCGCGCAGTCGGTGTCGACCACGCACTGCGGAGCATCGATGGTCGTGGCATCCTTGGCCTTGGCCGCGTGGTGCGAGCCGCACGCCGCGAGCGCGAGCGCGATGAACCGGGTCCGCATGACCCGACGATACGCTTGTTTCGCTATAGTGGCGCGCGCATGGAGCAGCCCTATCCGGTGATCGCGAGCAAGGTCGACGTGCGCTCGCCCGAGTACCGCGCGAACCACGAGGCGAACACCGCGTCCGTCGGCAAGCTGCAGGCGGCGCTGCGCGAGGCGACGGTCGGCGGCGGGCCGAAGTACGTCGAGCGCCACAAGGTGGCGGGCAAGCTGCTGCCGCGCGAGCGGATCGAGCTGCTGCTCGATCGCGACTCGTACTTCCTCGAGCTGTGCCCGCTCGCCGGCAAGGACGTGCCGGGCCACACGACCGGCGCCGGCTCGATCGGCGGCGTCGGCCGCGTGTCGGGCGTCGAGTGCGTGATCAGCGCGAACGACTCGACCGTCAAGGGCGGCGCGATCAGCGAGATGACCGCGTGGAAGACCGGGCGGTTCGCCGACATCGCCGAGGCCAACCGGCTGCCGACGATCTCGCTGATCGAGAGCGCCGGCGCCGATCTGCCGAACCAGGCGAAGATCTTCGTGCCGGGAGGCCGCGCGTTCCGCGATCTGACGCGGCGCTCGCGCGAGAGGATCCCCTCGATCTGCCTCGTGTTCGGCAGCTCCACGGCCGGCGGCGCGTACATCCCTGGGATGAGCGACTACGTCGTGATGGTCGCGAAGCAGGCGCAGGTCTACCTCGCCGGCCCGCCGCTGGTGAAGATGGCGACCGGCGAGGAGGTCGGTCACGAGGAGCTCGGCGGCGCCGAGATGCACTCGCGCGTGTCGGGCGTGTCGGACTACCTCGCGCGCGACGAGCGCGACGCGATCCGCATCGGCCGCGAGATCGTCGCGCACCTCGACTGGAAGAAGGCCGCATCGCCGCGCACGCGAGACCTCGAGCCACCCCGGTACGATGTCGAGGAGCTGCTCGGCATCGCGTCGCCCGACATCAAGGTGCCGTTCGACTCGCGCGAGGTGATCGCGCGCATCGTCGACGGCTCGCGGTTCTCCGAGTTCAAGGCGCTCTACGGCAGCACGCTCGTGTGCGGCTGGGCGCACCTGCACGGCTATCCGATCGGCATCCTCGCGAACAACGGCGTGCTGCTCAGCGAGAGCGCGCAGAAGGGCGCGCAGTTCATCGAGCTGTGCAACCAGAGCGACATCCCGCTCGTGTTCCTGCACAACGTCACCGGCTTCATGGTCGGCCAGAAGGTCGAGCAGGAAGGCATCATCAAGCACGGCGCCAAGCTCATCAACGCGGTGTCGAACTCGACGGTGCCGGCGATCACGATCATGACCGGCGCGAGCTACGGCGCCGGCAACTACGCGATGAGCGGCCGCGCCTACGCGCCGCGGTTTCTGTTCACGTGGCCCAACCACCGCATCGCGGTGATGGGCGGCAAGCAGCTCGCCGGCGTGCTCGACATCATCCAGCGCGACGCGGCCGCCAAGCGCGGCGACTCCGTCGACGAGCAGAAGCTCGGCGTCATGAAGGCGATGACCGAGCAGATGATCGACAAGGAGAGCGATCCGTACTTCGCGACCGCGCGGCTGTGGGACGACGGGATCATCGATCCGCGGGATACGCGGACCGTCGTCGGGATCGCGCTGAGCGCGGCCTATTCAGCGCCGGTCGCGGGGACGACGAGCTGGGGCGTGTTCCGGCACTGACTCAATAGGGAATACTCAACAGGGAACCGAGAAGTCCGAATGTCCGGACATTCACACCTCTCGGTTCCCTGTTGCCTATTCCCTATTCCGGCGGTACCGCGTCGACGAGCTTGTCTCCGGCGAGCACGAATTCGTGCAGGCCGGGCTTCGGGCAGCCCTTCTCCTTCGCGCTGTCGTCGATCTCGATCGTGAGCCGCGAGGCCGTGGGCTTCTCGGGATCGGGATCGAGCTGGATCGAGCCGGTGCAGGCGTGGCCGGTCGGCTCGATGCCGAGCACCGGGAGATCGGCGACGTCGGCGAGCTGGCCGTCGCGCAGCCGCGCGACCGAGACGCCCTGCGCGTAGACCGCGACGACCTCGTCGATGCCGTCGGCGTCGAGATCGCCGGCGTCGAGCGCCGAGATCTCGTGCGGCCACGGCGCGGGCGCGACCAGATCCGCGGTGCCGTCGCGCGACACGACGCCGCGCACGGTGACCTTCTTGCCGGCCTTCGTCTTCGCGGTCAGCGCGAACGCGAGGCCCGGCCGGTCCTTGCCGAAGAAGCCGCCGGCACAGCGCCAGACGTAGTCGCCGGAGCCGTCGTCGTCGACGAGCTCGAACTTGTCGAGGAGGCGCGCCTGCGCCGCGTCGCGGCCCTCGCTGCAGCGCGGCGGGCGTGGCATGCACGTGGCGGTCGCGAGGCGCGCGGCCTCCGCGAGCTGCGAGTCGTCGCGGAGCAGCGCCATCAGCTCGTCGCGCTTCTTCGGATCGCAGGTGTCCTCGTACGCGGCGCGCGCGTCGCGGATCGCCTGCTTGCGCTGGGCGACCTTGACGCGCAGGTCCGCCTGCTCGTGCGCCTGCGCGATCGCCTTGTCGCGGGCCGCGTTCTCGTCGGGATCGCCGCCGCGCGTGACCAGCTTGTACGCGCCGAACACGCCGCCGCCGAGCACCGCCGCGATCGCGACCCACTTCGCGGCGCCG
>JBLMXA010000279.1:0-11790 GCA_050257515.1 Acidobacteriota bacterium
CGCGCGCCGACCGCTTCACCACGCGGTCAGTATGCCAGCGTCTTCACCTTCGCGACCACCGGCGCGAGCGCGTCGCGTGCGGTCCGTCTCAGTAGCTCGCTCTCGCCGACGACGCCGGCGACCGGCGGGGAGAACGTGTAGTAGGTCTCGATCGCGAGCTCGCCGAGCACGCTGCCGCGCAGGATCACGTCGCGGAACCGCCGCAGCGGCTCGACGTCGTTCGCCATGATCGAGCCGTACGCGGCGGTCGCGATGAAGCACGCGTTGACCTCGCCGGCCTGGCGGTCCGCGGTCGTGAACTGCACGATCGCGACGTCGGAGTAGTTGTGGCAGTCGTCGTAGGCGCGCACGCCGATCCAGTAGTCGGTCGACGGCAACAGGCCATCGATCTCGAAGCTCTGCAGCGAGCCGGCCGGGCTCGGCACGACCGACGCCGACGACGGCGTCGAGTCCGCGAAGTTGTCGGGCGTCATCGCGTCGTTCGCGCGATAGCGGATCTCGTAGCCGGCGACCTTGCCGATCTGGCCGTCGCCGCCGGGCGCGACGAACTGGACGACCGCCGAGCTCGACTGGACCTGCAGCGCCTGCGCGTCCGACGGCAGCGCCGGCGGGATGCTGTCGAACTCGGGGCGCGCGCGCACCTCGACGAGGTTGCCGCTGCCGTCGGTGAGCGGCTGCAGGCGCCCGGCGCCCTTGCCGATCGTGCCGACGTCGATCGTGCCGTCGGGAGGGTTGAGCGTGCCGGTGGTGCCGCTCGGATCGCCGTAGCCGACGTACGCCATCGCGCCCGCGGTGGTCTCGGTCGTGCTGATCGTGAACGGCACCGAGTACACGACGGATGGCTGGCCGCGGTACGGCATGCCGTACTCCGACCACGGGATCCCCGACGGCGGCGGGTACGTCGTCGCGTTGTACGTGCTGTTGAAGTCGAACGCCTCCGACACCTCCATGAACACGACGTAGTCGCCGGGCGGCAGGTCGGTCGGGATCGGCCACGTGATCTCGGTCGTCATGCCGGCCGCCGGCGTCGCCTGCGTGACGGCGTCGTACGGGTTGTACATCTTGTAGAGATCGACCGACGGCGAGTCGGTGCCGGCGTGGCGGCTGACGTCGGCGCGCGGCGGATACAGCGACTGCGCGTTCGTCGGCGAGAAGATGCCCTTGTCGGTGTAGACGGTCGACGCGCACGTGCCGGTGTCCCAGCCCGCCTCGCTCGGCATCATCGGCCGGCAGAACGGCGGCTGGGTCTCCATCGAGCTCTGGCTGAACGGGTGCGACAGGTTGTTGTCGTCGGCGTTCTGGAAGTCGACCTCGGGGAACGTCAGGCCGTGGCGGTGCGCCCACACCGGGAACACGGTGATGCGGCGACCGTACGGCCACAGGTCCTTGACCTGGGGGCCGCTGTTGAAGTCGAACCGGCCGGGGCGGTTGCCGAGGCCGTAGAGGCCGGTCTTCTGCGTGATGTAGATCGTGTCGACGAACGTGCCGTCGGGCTTCTCGACCCACGCGACGATCTGCAGCTGATCGCCGGCGGGCACGAAGTCGACGTCGATCACGTGGCACTGGCCGGGCGGATCGCCGGCGAACGCGGGCCTCGCGGCGAGCACCAGAGCAGGGAGCGCGAGCACCAGCGACCGCGAGACCATTTGAAGCATTATTGCTCGCAGAACGGTGATCGCAAAGCGCGATCCGGCCAAGTACCGATGTCACACGCGAGGCGTAGTGTCCCGCCGTGGCACGGACGCCCAGCGCCGAGTACCTCGTCCTCGACATCGAGACGGTCCCCGACAGCGAGCGCTGGGCGCGCCCGCAGCTGGCGGAGGGCTCGCCGCCGCCCGCCGCGACGCCGTTCCCGCCGACGTGGGCTCACCGCATCGTCGTGATCGGCTGCTTGTGGCTCGACCACGGCTACCGGCTCAAGCGGCTCGGGGTGATCGGCGAAGCTGGCGGCGATCCGGACGGCGGCACCGGCAGCCCCGACGAGCGCGAGCGCGCGCTGCTCGAGGACTTCTCGCGGTTCGTCGGCCGCGCGCGGCCGGTGCTCGTCACCTACAACGGCCGCGCGTTCGATCTGCCGGTGATCGCGCTGCGCTCGCTGTGCCACGGCGTGTCGCTCGGCTGGTACTACCGCGAGCGCAACGTCCGCTACCGCTACAGCGAGGAGGGCCACCTCGATCTGTGCGACTGGCTCGCCGATCACGGCGCGACCCGCTCGGGCAGCCTCGACGCGGTCGCGCGGCTGATCGGGCTGCCCGGCAAGGTCGGCGTCGACGGCTCGCAGGTCGAGGGCCTCTACCTCGCCGGCCAGCTCGCCGCGATCCAGCGCTACTGCCTCGCCGACGTCGCGCAGACCGCGCTGCTGTTCCTGCGGTTCCGCCTGCTCCAGGGCATGCTGCCGCCCGCGCAGTATCAGGAGGCGGCGGCCGCGCTGCTCGACGCGCTCGCCGCGGATGGTAGGGTCGGCGACGTGCTCGAGGCTACCGATCGCGCGCACCTGATCGGCCCGCAGCCCACGCCGTGACCGCGACGATCGAGGAGCTCGCCGCGGCGCGCCTGCCGCAAGCGTTCTTCGCGCGCGATGCGACGAGGGTGGCGCGCGCGCTGATCGGCTGCGCGCTCGTCCACCGCCGGCGCGCCGGGATGATCGTCGAGACCGAGGCGTACGTCGGCCCGCACGACCTCGCCTGCCACGCCAGGTTCGGGCCGACCGCGCGCACGTCGGTGATGTTCGGACCCGGCGGCGTCAGCTACGTGTACCTCTGCTACGGCATCCATCAGATGTTCAACGTCGTCACCGGGCCCGCGGGCTCGGGCGAGGCGGTGCTCGTGCGCGCGATCGCGCCGCTCGTGGGCCTGCCCGACGATGCGTCGGTCGGCCGCGGCCCGGGCAAGGTGACGCAGGCGCTCCAGCTCGATCGCCGCCACGATCGCCGCGATCTCGCGCGCGGCACGCTGTTCATCGCCGCGCACGCGAGGCCACCGAAGCTCGCGCGCGGCCCGCGCATCGGCGTCGCGTACGCCGGCGAGTGGGCGGACAAGCCGCTGCGCTTCTGGTGGCCCGATCACCCGGCGGTTTCGCGCGCGCGCTAGGTCGCGCTCTTGGCCTTCACGGTCGCGACCTTGCGCAGCCGCTGGCGGAAGAGCTCCTCGCCGAGCTTCTTGCGGTCGCGGCTCTTGGCCGGGCGGTAGTGAAAGTGCGCGGCGTCGCGCACGGTGACGAGCTCGGGCACGCGCGGGACGTGCAGCTCGGTCAGCCACGTCTCGACCTCGCGCTCGAGCGCGCGCTCCTCGGCGAGCCACACGATCGTCTTGTGCTCGGTCAGCCTCAGCGTCGCCTTGTGCTTGCGGACGTAGACCGACAGCTCGAGGTGGCCGTTGCCGAACAGCTCCTCGTCGTGATCGTCGAGGAAGCGCAGGATCTGCTTCGCGTTCACGCGCGAGGTCAGCCACACGTCGGTCGTCGGCGCGTCCTCGAAGTGATCGAGCACGCGGACCTCGAGGTTGTCGGCGGCGGGCAGCCGCTCGACGAGGCTCATGAACGACTCGATCACCTGGCCGCCTTCGGGCTGCGCCTCGATCACGAGCAGGTCCTTCGCGGGGCGCACGACCCAGCCCGCGCGCGCGGAGGCGAGCTTGTCGGCGGCGCCGATCGACGGCAGCACGCCGGCGGGCCAGCGAAACCCCGTGGGCACCGGCGCGGCGCCGAGCTTGACGACGTGGCCCTTGCCGACCGACTCGCCGAGCGGGATCTCGCCGCCGGTCGCCGCCTCGACCGCGACCGGCCACGCGTGATCGATCGCGTGCTGCGCCTCGGCGATCGCGTGCCCCATGTGCTCGCCCGACGCGGCGACGAGCTCGGACGCCTTGCCGTCGCGCGCGAGCGCGACGCGATACCAGTGACGGGTGACCGGCTTCGCCACCTCGGGTGTTTACCCTAAAAGTCGGAGCCGAGCGCGAACCCGAGCGTCACGTGCGACATCTGCGCATCGAGCGTCCACGGGTGCTCGGCCGAGCGCAGGCGATAGAACTCGTAGCCGTCGTCGAGCCACAGCGCGCCGTGGATCATCGGCCCGCTGCGCACGAGGAAGAACAGCGGCGCCCACAACAGGCCCCACGGCGACACCTTGCCGTGCAGCGCGATCCCGGCGCCGAAGCCGAGGCCGCGGCCGCCGAAGCCCTCGAGCGCGCCGTAACCCTTCGCGGCGCTCATCGTGCCGCGCACGTAGACCTCGAGGTGGCGCGAGACCGGCTCGACGCGCTTGAGATCGAGCCCCCACGTGTCGAGCTCGGTCGGGATCGGATCGAGGGTGCCGGGGAGCGTCGCGGCGAGCCACGCCTCGACCGCCCACGGGCCGACGCGATCGCCGAGCGAGATCCGCAGCCGCGCCGCGCTCGGCAGGATGTGGCCGACCTGGTCGTGGATCTCGACGCCGCCGACGCCCTCGGTGAAGTAGAAGCCGTCGGCGCCGGCGGTGGCGGCGAGGGCACACAGGATCACGAGCGAGCGCACGCCGCGGACGAGAGCAACCGCGGTGCCCGCGCGCGCGACGTGAATTCGCGCGGTTGGCCGCGGCGCGGTCGCCCGTCCGCGCCTCACCACGACAGGCTTGTCAGGGCGACAGCTGGAGCACGACGGTCGTCACCTTGCCGGCGACCAGGCCGCCGAACGCGGTGCCGCGCGTGCCGACCGAGAACATCGAGCCGTAGCCGGCGTCGGTCGAGATGAAGATGCCGTTCGACGTGGTCGCGCCGGCGAGCACCTGCTGGCGGTTCTCGCTGAGCGCGAGCGCCGACGCCATCGGGTTGGACGGATCGTCGACCGTGACCTGCGCGTTGGCCACGGGATTGCCGAGCTGGTCGAGCACGATCCCGACGACCAGGCCCTGCGCGGGGAACTGCGTCGGATGGGAGGGCAGCGCCGCGAGGATCTGGTCGAGCGTGGTCTTCGCGAGCCGCACGCCGCCGAGGTTCAGCTGCTGGACGCCGAGCGACGGCAGCCGCTTGCACGTCACCGACGGCGTCGCCTGCGGGACGTCCTCGAGCACCTCGAGGCACGCGGTCGCCTGCAGCTTGAGATCGACCGAGGCGCCCCACGCCGGCGTCGGCCCGGTGACGGTGCGATCGAGCGGCCGCGTCTGGGTCGGCGACAGCTCGTACGCGGTCGTCGCGCCGATCGTCACCGGCTGCGGCTCGCCGACGAGCACGTTGAGCTGATCGGCGAGCGTCGGCGGCACCGCGACCTCGGTGTCGAAGTCGTCGACCGTCGCGGTCACGGCGACGGTGTCCTGGTTGACGCACTTCGGATCCTGGATCGCCGGCTCGTCGGTGCAGCCGAGCGCGACGACGGTCTCGGTGTCGCCGGGGTGATAGAACGCGCGGCCGCCGATCGCGGGGCTCGGCGTCGCCTCGGCCGGCAGCCCCTCGGGCGTGAACTGCAGGTCCGTCGGACAGATCGGATCGCTCGTGACGGGGTCGTGATCGAGATCGCTGTCGACGTACACCGCGACCTGCACCTCGAGCGTCTGCGACGGGATCTTGACCGTCGGCGGCGGCAGGTCGATGCCGGCGATCGAGCACAGATCGGGCCGGCCGATCACCGGCACGCACTGCGACACGAACGGCGTGCTCGGATCCGACGGCGAGATGATGCGCACGCTCAGCACGGCCTTGCACAGCATCGCGACGTCCGAGCAGCTCTGCGCCGCCGAGCCGTTCGCCGCGTAGCACGCCTGGCCCTTCGTCGACAGCGTGTACTTGAGCTGCAGCGGCGGCGGATCGCCGCACGCCGCGAGCGCGCCGAGCACGACTATGGCGAGGCCCGACCTCACTGCGGCACGTAGCTCGTCCCGGGCATGATGCTGATGTACGTCGTGTGCCGCGACCACACGATCGCGCCGACCACCGCCGCGATCACGCCGCCGGCGACCGACGCCTGCACCCACCGCTTGCGGTACCACGCCGGCTCGTCCTCGACGTGCGTCACCGGCGGCAGCGGGCGCGGCGCCTCGACGACGTGCGGCGGCTCCGGCGGCTTCGGCGGCGCGAGCGGCGCGAGCACGTCGCCCGGCGACTCGTTGCCGTGCTCGCGCAGCGCCGAGAACCCGGGCTCGCGGTCGCGCCACGTCTGCACCCACAGCTTGTCGTTCGCCTTCCAGATCAGCACGGCGTCGTGGACGCCGAGCAGCTGCGCGAGCTGCTTCATCGGGCCGGCGCGGGACACCGCCTCCGCCGGCGCGTCGTGCAGCGCGAGCCGCGCGCGCTGCAGCCGCAGCTGCTCGCTCGCCGGCCGGTCGTCGATCGCGACCGCGTCGTCGTGCTTGACGACGACGAGCTTGCCCGCGGTCACCCGCTCGGGGCCGACGAGCTGCACGAGGTGATAGCCGGCCTCGACGTCGAACGTGCCGGGCGCGGCGCCGGCGTCGACGCCGTCGATCCACACGCGGCCGCTGCCCTGGACGTCGAGCTTGTAGTGCGCGGCGCGCAGGGTCTGCGCCTTGTCGTAGGCGCCGAGCTTGTCGGGATCGATCGCGGCGGGATCGACCCGCCGCATCGGATCGAGCGCGTGGACGAAGCGGAACATCTGGTAGCTGTCGTTGACCGCGTGCAGATCGAGCAGCGCCTCGCCGAGCACGAACGCGAGATCGGCGGCGAGCGGGGCCGCCCGAGTCGGCGTCGCGCCGGTGAGCGCGGCGAGCCCGCGCTGCGCCGCGTCGCGCGCCTGGTCGTAGGTGAACTGGGCGAGCGCGTCGCCCGCGGTGGCGCGTTGCTGGTTCGCTTCCCGGAGGAGCTCGCGGTCCTCGTCGAGGAACTCGCCGGCGAGCGCCGCGTCGAGCTCGCGGCGGGCGGTCGGCTGCAGCGCCCAGTGGCCGAGCAGCGCGGTGTAGATCGCCTGGCTCAGCTGCTTCGCTCCCGGATCGTCGGTCAGCGCGATCACCGCGACCTCGCGGCGATCCTGCGCGCGCGCCGGCGCGGCTGCGGCCACGAGGGCGCAAACCACCGTCACGCGGGCCGGCAAGCCGGGCGACATTCCCTTACTATAGGGCACCTTGCGCGGCGGGCCCATGCCAGCCACGCTCGTGTGCGGGGCCTGTGGCGGAAGCCACGTTTTTCATGGACGAGCCGCTTCAAAAGACCCTCGAACGCTACGATGTCCTCGATCGCATCGCGGTCGGCGGCATGGCCGAGGTGTTCCTCGCCAAGGCGTACGGCGCGCACGGCTTCGAGAAGACGCTCGCGATCAAGAAGATCTTGCCCGAGCTCGCGCGCGACGCCGAGTTCGAGGCGCGGTTCATCGCCGAGGCGAAGGTCGCGGTGAAGCTGTCGCACGCCAACGTCGTCCAGGTGTTCGACTTCGGGCGGATCGGCGAGTCGCTGTTCATCGCGATGGAGTACGTCGACGGCCTCGACCTCGCCGCGCTGATCCGCAAGTTCAAGGACGAGGGCAAGCTCGTCCCGCTGCCCGCCGGGTTTCACATCGCGATCGAGATCATCCGCGCGCTCGACTTCGCGCACCAGCACAACGTCGTCCACCGCGACGTGTCGCCGTCGAACATCCTGATCTCGCGCGCCGGCGAGGTGAAGATCGGCGACTTCGGCATCGCGGTCGCCGCGGCGCCGCACCGCTCGCTCGGCAAGGGCGTGCGCAAGGTGATGGGCAAGTGGCGCTACATGTCGCCCGAGCAGACGCGCGGCGACCTGCTCGACACGCGCAGCGATCTGTTCAGCGCGGCGAGCGTGCTGTTCGAGCTGTTCACCGGCGACAAGCTGTTCCCCGGCGACGAGGCCGAGGACATCATCAAGAACATCGAGGCGATGCCGATCCCGCGCGCGAGTGCGCGGCGCACGGGGATGCCGTCGCGGCTCGACGACATCCTCGACCAGTGCCTCGCCCGCAAGCCGATCGACCGGCCGGGGCGCCCCGCGCACGTGCTGCGCCAGCTGATCGAGCTGTCGTACGAGTCGAGCATCATGGCGACCGCGCTCGACGTCGCCGAGGCGGTGGGGAGCGTGCTGCCGCCGACGCGGCCGAGCGGGCCGGGCACGCACCTCGACGACGTCATTCGCAAGCAGCTCGGCGACGCGAAGGACAAGAGCGTCGCGCGGCGCACCGCCGTGACGTCGAACAAGCCGCCGAGCACCGCGACGCTCGAGCGCGGCGAGCACTCGACCGGCCTGTTCCGCAAGATCGGCGACGACGGGCTGTCGCGGCTCGAGGAGGTCGAGCCGACCGGCGTCGCGTCGCCGCGCGCGCGCCGCGCGACGGGCGAGCAGTCGATGTCGGCGTCGTCGGCCGACTCCGGGCTGCACAAGCTGCTCGACGCGCACTTCGATCCCGACCGCCGCACCGAGGTCGGCGGCCCGCCGACGACCGGCCACGTGCCGAAGGTCGAGCCGCCGCTCGCCGAGGGCACCAAGACCAAGACCAAGACCAACACCACGAGCGTGTCGACGACGGCCGAGGCCGGCGGCAAGCGCCGCGGCGTGCCGATCGCGATCGCGGTGCTCGTGCTCGCGGCCGGCGGCGCGGGCGCGTGGTTCTACCTCAACGATCGCGGCGGCGAGCGCGTGGTCACGCCGGCGCCGGGCGACGGGCGCGCGCCCGAGCAGGTCGGCACCCTCGAGATCGATCCGACGCCCGAGGGTGCGAACGGCACCATCGTCGGCGCCGACAACGAGACGCACAAGTTCGGTCCGACGTCACACGCGCAGCCGACGCGGCTCCACGTCAGCGCGAACGCGAAGCTGCACGTCCACATCGAGCTGCCCGGCTATCGCGCGTACGACGACGACGTCAAGCTGCAGCCCGGCGAGACGCTGCGCGTCCCGGCGCACCTGCAGAGGGCGAAGGCGACGCTGCACGTCGTGACGAACCCGTCCGGCGCGCAGGTCGAGCTCGACAAGCGCGTGCTCGGCGAGACCGAGCTCAAGGCGGTCGATCTCGACGAGCTCAAGGGCGGCGAGCTCGTGCTCACGCACGCCGGCTACGAGCCGGTGCACGTCAAGATCGATCTCGTCGCCGGCGAGACCGCCGAGGTCAACCAGACGCTCAAGCCGGCGCCGAAGTTCGGCTACATCAAGCTCGCGTTCCCCGCGAGCGGCGGCTGGGGCTACGTCTACCTCAACAACGTCAAGGTCGGCAAAGCCCCGACGCCGAAGCTGCGCCTCCCCGTCGGCCACCAGCTCCTGCATCTCGAGAACCCCGCCGCCCACAAGAAGTGGCAGGTCGCGTGCGACGTCGACGAGGTCGAGGTCAAGGTCTGCAAGACCCAGATGCCCTAGGGACGCTTTCTCCTTCTTCAACCAGCGTCTTCGCCGCCCCTAACGATCGCGCCCACTTACCTGGGGACGTTTTCTCCTTTATCAACTTCGGCCGCGGGACGATGAGGGATCTCGGTTGCGCACCGAACGTGTACACACGTCGGGCGCACGTGGTTGAAGAAGGAGAAAGCGTCCCCGGGTAAGGCTCGAGAATGACTGGGGTGTGATCGTCTAGCGGTTGAAGAAGGAGAAAGCGTCCCTAGCGTTTCTTGCGGACGACCTCGATGGTGACGTCGCCGGTGACGGCGCAGCGGCACGCGAGGCGCACCTTCGTGAGGTGGTAGACGTTGCCGAGGTGCTTGCGCTCCTCGTCGGTGAACGGCGGCAGGTGCTCGGCGCCGGCGAGGATCTTGACGCGGCACAGGCCGCACGTGCCCTTGCCGACGCACGAGGTATCGATCGCGGCCGACGCCTTGGCACCGGCGTCGAAGAGCGTGGTGCCCTCGGCCACCTCGACCACCAGCGGGCCGTTCGGCGCGTTCGCGATCGTCACGCGCGGCATAGCTGGCGCAGGTACTCGAGCAGATCGTCGAAGTCGTGTTCCTCGATCAGCGGGTTCATGATCGTCGAGCGCAGGAAGTAACCCTCGGCGAGCTGCGTGCCGACGACGTAGAACTTGCCGTCCTCGACGACGCGCTGGCGCAGCGCGAGGTTGTGCGCGTCGAGCGCCTCGCCGGCGAACCCGTCGGGGCGGTGGCGGTAGCACACGATGTTGAGCTCGGGATCGAGCGCGAGCTCGAAGTCGGGCGCCGCGTCGACCTTCGCGGCGAGCGCCGCGGCGAGCACGACCAGCCGGTCGACCACCTCGCCGAACCAGTCCTCGCCGTGCACGCGCAGCGCGCACCACAGCTCGACCGCCATCATCCGCTTCGTGCACTCGAGCGTGCGCGTGCCGAGGTCCCACCACTGCTCGGCCGCCGCGGTCTCCGCGAACAGGTACGACGCCTGCTGCGCGAACGCCGCGTAGGCGTGGTCGGCGCGCTTGAACAGCACCGCGGTGACGAGCGCGGGCATCAGCAGCAGCTTGTGCGCGTCCCACACGACCGAGTCCGCGCGCTCGATGCCGCGCAGCTTGTGGCGGTGGCCGAGCGACATGGCCGCGCCACCGCCGTGCGCCGCGTCGACGTGCAGCCACAGCTCCTCGCGCGCGCACAGGTCGGCGAGCTCGTCGAGCGGATCGAACGCGCCGGTCGCCGTCGATCCGGATGCGGCGACGAGCCCGATCACGCGGCGGCCCTGGTCGCGCGCGCGGTGCAGCACGCCCTCGACCGCCGACGGCACGAGCCGGTGGTAGCGGTCGACCGGCGCGACGATCGCGCCGGCATCGCCCCACCCCATCACGCGCAGCGCGCGAGAGATCGAGTAGTGCGCGTCGGTCGACGTGACGACCGCGAGCGGCGCGCCCTCGTGCGAGCCGCGCGCCCACGCATCGTAGCCGGCGCGCGCCTGCCGCATCGCGAGCAGCGCGGTGAGGTTGCCGAGCGAGCCGCCCGACGTCATCACGCCGCCGGAGCCCGCGGCCATCCCGAGCTTGCCGCACATCCACTCGATCACCGCCAGCTCGATCGGCACCGCCGCCGGCCCCATCTCGTACACGGCCATGCCGTTGTTGAGGATCGCGCTCACCAGCTCGGCGAGCGCGGCGCCCGGCAGCGGCGGCGGCACCTGGTGCGCCATGTAGCGCGGGTTCGCGAGCGCGGTCGACGCCGCCATCACGCGACGCAGCTGGTCGACGAGATCGACGCCGCTATCGAACCGCTTGCGCTGCCACATCACGAGCGCGTCGCCGGGCGTGCGCCACGGCAGCACGCTGCCCTCGCGGTTGTGCCAGCGCGCGAGCGCGTCGGCGATCGCGTCGATCAGCCGGTGCCCGTCGGCGCGAAACCGGTCGGGATCGAACGCGTCGCGGATGGACGGCGGTACTGCCACGGATACCGAAGAATAGTGAAGCGGAACCGGAAGCGGTATTCAGAATCGCCGGATTCAGGTTCCTGTTCCGCTTCACTGTTTTCCTCGCGTACCCTGCGGACCGCATGCACATCGCGATGCTCCTGTTCCCGCGGCTCACGCAGCTCGACCTCACCGGGCCGCACGAGGTGCTCGCGCGCATCCCCGGCGCGCGCGTCGACCTCGTCGCCGCCACGCGCGAGCCGTGCGTGTCCGAGACCGGCCTCGCGATCGTGCCGACCGCGACGTTCTCCGACGTGCGCGCCGCCGACGTCGTGTTCGCGCCCGGCGGCCACGGCCAGATCGCCGCGATCGACGACGGCGTCACGGTGCCGTGGCTGCGCGAGGTCGGCGCCCACGCGCGCTACGCGACGTCGGCCTGCACCGGCGCGCTGCTGCTCGGCGCGGCCGGCCTGCTCCGCGGCTACCGTGCCGCGACGCACTGGGCGTTCATGGACCTGCTGCCGCTCGTCGGCGCGATCCCGACCGACGAGCGCGTCGTCAGCGATCGCGATCGCATCACCG
>JBLMXA010000280.1:0-4860 GCA_050257515.1 Acidobacteriota bacterium
CGAGCCCGAGCCCGAGCCCGAGCCCGAGCCCGAGCCCGAGCCCGACCCCGTGCCACCGCCGGAGAGGCACTGCAGATACTGCTGTTTGCAGCTCCACCGGCACGCGCGGTCGTCGCACCCGGCCTTGCACGTCTGCAGCTGCTGCGAGCAGGCGCCCGCGACCGGCCCGGTCGTGCACAGAAACTCCGTCGAGCTGCAGCCGGCGCCGCTCGTCGAGCACGTGGTCTCCATGTCGTCGCACGCCTCGTTGGCGACGGTCTCCGGCTTGCCGGTCAGCGACTGCGTCTGGAACAGCTGGTCGATCGCGGCGAACCGCTGCAGCTTGCACGTCTTCGAGCAGGACGAGTCGGTGCACGCCGCCTTGCAGGTGCCCTCCGCCGTGAAGATCGGCGCGAGCTGCGCGCGCGTGAGCCCGCAGAACGTCGACTTCGCGAGGCAGTCGAGCCCACGGCTGTCGCACAGCGTGGTGACCTCCGCGCACGCGTCGCTGACACGTGATGACCACGTCGCGTGATCGGTGGCAGGAACGGTTGCAGTACATGCCGTGACGGTGACCGCGAGCACGAGCGTCCAACGCATGGGGCCTCCCTTTGGTTGACGCCGTGTAGTTGCAACGCGGAGACCACGCGACCTTCGCGGCATCTCGCGCACTTCGCGCGCGCGCGCCTGTACGGGGTTCGTACTTCACTTGCGGGGAGTACGAACCAGGGACTTGTCGTCGGCGCCGGAGCGCGCGATCAGCGGCCGCACGACGACCGCGGTCAGGATCAGCACGATGACGAACATCGCCGCGAGCAGGTGCGACTGGCGAGGCGAGTCGATCCGCTTCGTCGTGCGATACGGCCGCGTCACGATGCGCGTGCGCTCCTCGACGACGGTGTGCTCGGGCAGCACCGCGATCGTCGACGATTCGTCGTCGAAGCTGTCGCGCTGAGGTGCGCCGCTGATCAGATCGGTGCGGGTGACCGCGCTGGTCTCGGGCACCTCGAGCCGGCGCGTCGCGTCGCCGAACACGGCGTGCATGTGATCGGCGAGCGCGAGCGAGGACTGATCGAGCCTGAGCTCGCGCGCGAGCTCCTCGAGCGCGCGCTGCAGCTCCTGCGCGGTCTGGTAGCGCTGGTCGGGCACGAACGCGAGCGCGCGCAGCACGATCGCGTCGAGCTCGCGCGGGCAGTCGCGGCGCACCGCGGATGGCGGCGCCGGCGCGTGCACGGCGAGCTCGGTCACGCTCGCCGCCTCGAACAGCGGCAGCCCGGTCAGCATCTCCCACAGCACGGCGCCGAGCGCGAACACGTCGGTGCGGCGGTCGACCGCGTGGCCGCCGGCCTGCTCGGGCGCGACGTAGCCGGGCTTGCCCTTGAGCACGCCGGTCATCGTGCGGATCGAGCTGTTCGCCGCCTTGGCGATGCCGAAGTCGATGAGCTTCACGCCGCCCTCGTACGAGACGAGGATGTTCGACGGCGACACGTCGCGGTGGACGACGCCGAGCGGCTGGCCGTCGTGGCCGCGCCGCTCGTGCGCGTGGTGGAGCCCGGCAGCGACGGCGGCCGCGATCTGGATCGCGATCGCGATCGGCAGCTCGTGGCGCTCGAGCACCCGCGACAGCGTCGCGCCGTGCACGTACTCCATCGCGTAGCAGTAGTCGGTGTCGACGAGCCCGAGATCGTGAACGTGGACGATGTTCGGGTGATCGAGGCACGCGGCGAGCCGCGCCTCGTCGAGGAACAACCGCACGTGGCGCGCGTCGCTCGCGAGCTGCGGCACGATCTTCTTCAGCACGACGAGCTTCTCGAAGCCCTCGGGGCCGGTCGCGCGCGCGAGCAGCAGCTCCGCCATCCCGCCGTGGCCCAGGTAGCGGAGCACCTCGTACTGCGTGAGGCGCGTCGTGCGTTCGCGGGTGGTCATCGGTTTCGGGCCTCCGGGAGGGCGTGCGACAATGGTCCGCGATGTCCGCGGATACGAAGCTGACCGCGGCCGGCACGACGTCGGCCGGCGATCTCGGCGAGCGGGCGATGCTGGTCGTCTACGAGGGCGAGGGCGCACAGGCGACGACCCGCGTCGTCGAGCTGCCCGACGGCGCGCAGCTGACGGTCGGCCGCACCCACCGCGCGAACATCCGCATCGACTCCGAGCGCGTGTCGCGCATCCACGCGACGATCGTGCGCCGCGGTCTCGAGCTGACGATCGAGGACAACGGCAGCCGCAACGGCACGTGGGTCGACGGCGCCGCGATCCAGGGCGTGCGCCGGCTCGCGTCCGGCGACGCGATCGCGATCGGCCCGGCGACGATCGTCGTCAACTTCGTCACCCGCGCCGCGACCGACTCGCGCATCCACTCCGCGCGCGAGCTCGAGGAGCGGCTCGCGTCGGAGGTCGATCGCGCACGCACCTACCGGCGCACGTTCGCGCTCGCCCGCATCGCGTGCAGCGGCGATGCCGGCGCGGTCGACGACGCGCTCGAGCGGATCGCCGGCGCGACGCGCGTGATGGATCTCGCCGCCGAGTACGCGCCCGGCGAGCTCGCGATCGTGCTCGCCGAGCTCGACGGCGCCGCGGCCGCGGCCACCGCGCGCGGCTTCGCCGAGACCGCGCGCGGGCTCGACGTCCGCGTCGGCGTCGCCGCATACCCCGAGCACGCGACCACCGCCGACGAGCTGATCGCGCGAGCGGGGACCGCGATGAAGCGAGGCGAGGTCGGCCTGCCCTCGCGCGAGGATGCAACGGCCACCGCCGACGCGCCGATCGTGATCGATCCGCAGATGCAGCGCGTCTACGAGCTCGTCCGCAAGGTCGCGAACCATCCGCTGACCGTGCTCGTGTACGGCGAGACCGGCGTCGGCAAGGAGGTGATCGCCGCCGCGATCCATCGCGCGAGCGATCGCAAGGCCGGCCCGCTCGTCCGCCTCAACTGCGCGTCGCTGCCCGACACGCTGCTCGAGAGCGAGCTGTTCGGCCACGAGAAGGGCGCGTTCACCGGAGCGGACCGCAAGAAGCACGGCTACTTCGAGGTCGCCGCCGGCGGCACGCTGTTCCTCGACGAGGTCGGCGAGCTGTCGCCCGCGACGCAGGCGAAGCTGCTCCGCGTGCTCGAGGTGCGCACGATCACGCGCGTCGGCGGCACCGACGAGATCGCCGTCGACGTCCGCGTCGTGTGCGCGACGAACCGCGATCTCGACGCCGAGGTCGCGCGCGGCGCGTTCCGCTCCGATCTGCTGTTCCGGATCAGTGGCTTCACGATCCTCGTGCCGCCGCTGCGCGATCGCCCGGCCGAGATCGTGCCGCTCGCGCGCGCGTTCGCCGGTCCACAGCTCGCGCTGTCGCCGGCCGCCGAGGACGCGCTCCAGCACTACCCGTGGCCCGGCAACGTCCGCGAGCTGCGCAACGCGATCGAGCGCGCGCGGGTCGTCTGCAGCGAGGGCACGATCGAGCTCGAGGATCTGCCCGATCGCGTGCGCGAGCTGCGCGGGCCGCCGCGCGTCGCCGGGCTCGCGCTGCCGCTCGACGGCCAGCGCGACGTCCGCGATCACATCACCGCGCTCGAGCGCGAGGCGATCGTCGCCGCGCTCGCCGCGTGCGGAGGCAGCCAGACCAAGGCTGCCAAGCAGCTCGGGATCTCGCGGCGCGCGCTGATCTATCGCATGGAGAGACACGGGCTCAAGCCACCCCCGGCCGCGAGCACGCGGCGATGACCGCCTTGGTGCAACGCATGTACCGCGGGTATCCGTGCGATTAGATTCGCTGGACCGGGTGTACGGCGTGCGCACTGTGTGGTAACCGCACGCTCAGATGCCCTCGCTGCTGCGCCGGATCTCCAGCCTGCCCGTTCGCCTCGGCGAACGGATCGGCCTCCTCGAGCCGGAGCTGGTACCACTGCCCCCAGGGGCGCGCGTGCCGCGGCACACGTTCCGCTGGGATCTCGACAAGACGTACCTGCGCACCGAGTTCGACTCGCTGAAGGATCTCGCGAGGAGCGCGATCGAGACCGCCGCCGACAAGCAGGCGTTCCCCGGCGCGACCGCGCTGCTCCGCGCGCTGCGCCAGGACGGCAACCGGATCTGCATCGTGTCGGGCTCGCCGACGCAGATGCGCCAGGTGCTCGCCGCCAAGCTCGCGCTCGACGGCGTCGAGTACGACGAGTTCATCCTCAAGAACAACCTCAGGAACATCCTGCGCGGCCGGTTCCGCTCGCTGCGCGCGCAGATCCCGTACAAGCTGCCGGCGATGCTGCGCTCGCGCGTCGCGGTCGCCGCCGAGGGCGAGACCTTGTTCGGCGACGACGCCGAGGCCGACGCGATCATCTACTGCCTGTACGCCGACCTGGTCGCCGGCCGCGTGTCGCTGCAGGATCTCGAGCGCGTGCTCGTCGCGTCGCGCGCGTACGAGGACGACGCGCAGCAGTGCCTCGAGCTCGCGCGCGAGGTGCCGAAGGGCCTCGCGGTGCGCCGCATGTTCATCCACCTCGATCGCCGCTCCCCGCCGCTCGGGTTCCGGCGCTACGGCCCGCGCCTCGTGCCGGTGTTCAACTACTTCCAGGCCGCGCTCGTGCTCTACCAGGACCGCGTGCTGTCGGCGCGCCAGGTGATCTTCGTCGCGCTCGAGATGCTCGACTCCGGCCAGTACGAGCTCGGCCACCTCGCGACGAGCGTGCAGGACATCATCCGCCGCGGTCGCGTCACCCGCGAGGCGGCGCTGCAGCTCGCGGCGGAGGCGCACGAGGCGGCGAGATCAGGCGCGCTGTCCGGGCGCACCGACCTGCCGCCGTTCGAGCAGATCGCCAGCGCATTTCGCGAGCGAGTTCGCGAGCTTGGCACCCTGCCTCCCGGCGAGTCGACGGTCGAGGAGCCGCTCGACTACGTGCGC
>JBLMXA010000281.1:0-6515 GCA_050257515.1 Acidobacteriota bacterium
GTGCGCGGTGACCCAGCCTGGCTCGACCTCGAAGATCAGCTGCTCGCCGCTCTGGTTGACCGCGTACGAGCCCTCGGTCACCGCCGGCGGCGACAGACAGCCACACGCGCGTGCGACGTGCGGCGCGGCGACGGCGGTGGCGGCGCAAAGACCGGCGGCGAGGACGAGGCGGCGCATTCGCCCCTGCCAACCCACATCGCGAGCCAGCCCGCGGCGCGCGGTTTCAGGGACTTGCGCCGCGCGAGCTGGCAAACCGCGGCGGAAACCACGCCATCCATGTCCTAGTCGGTGATGGCGGCGATCTGCTGGGTCAGCCGCTTTTGCGCATCGCTCGGCTCGACCGTCTGCATCGCGACCAGGCTGGCGAGGTCGCCCTCGACCTTCATCTCGCCGGCGAGGAACGCCTGGACGCCCGCGGCGGCATCGGCGTCGATGAAGATCTTGCGGGCGAGCTCCATCGTGATCGACAGCGAGGTCGGCGCGCCGGCATCGTGGCCGCGGAAGAACAGGCCGTCCTTCATGTAGATCTGCGTGTCGCCGGCCGGCGACGTCACGGTGACGTTGACGAGCGCGGCCTTCATCGCCGGCGGGATCTGGAGATCACCGGCCGCGGCGACCAGCTCGTCGACCTTCGCGAACCAGGTTTCGGAGAGGAACGAGTAACGCATGCAGCCTGTCTATCACGTGAGCTTCGATCAGGGCGCGCGGTTCGCCTCGTCGCCGGTGAACCCGCTTGCCAGCGAATCGACGATGGCTTTCGACGTCACGATCTCGCCGAGCTCGCGGTTGTTCTTCAGACCGCCGCTCGTGAAGTTCTGCGAGCCGACGAACGCACGGCCGTCGGCGACGATCACCTTGCCGTGGAGGTAGTGCGCGGTGAAGAACTGCGCGCTCGCACCCGCGCCGGTCAGCTGATCGATCGCGGCCTGGTTTGCCGGCGGCGCGCCGCCGAAGCCCGGCTGCATGCCGAGCAGCACGTGCACCGCGACGCCGCGCTGCTGCGCCGCGATGAGGTGCTCGAGCGTCGCGGCATCGTTGAGCGACTGGTTGTAGACGTAGAGCCGCTCCTTCGCGCCGTCGATCAGATCCAGCAGCGACTGCGCCGCGTTGTCGGGCGTCAGCACGAGGTGATCGAACGGCGTCGAGGCGGTCGACGTGCGCGCCCAGTCGGCGGAGAACAGCTGCTCGGCCTCGGCGACGACGGCCGCGCGCGTGTCGCGGATCCAGAAGTCGCGGTTGTCGAACTCGGTCGCGCGATTGCCGCCGAGCCCGCTGCGCACGAGGTTGCCGGTGCCGTAGACGAGCTCGCGGCCGTCGAGCACCATGAACTTCGCGTGGTCGACGTTGTGCGAGCTGTCGAACGCCGGCGGGGTGGGCTGCACCGAGACGCCGGCGGCGGTCAGCTGCGCCTTCGCCTGCGCGTAGTTGTGCGCGCCGACGGTCTTCGGCTCGAGCATCACGCGCACGGCGACGCCGCGCGCCTGCGCGTCGGCGAGCGCGGCGAGCACCGCGGGCGACTGCAGCTGGTAGATCTCGAGATCGATCGAGGTCTGCGCGCCTGCGATCAGCGCGACGATCGGTCCGGGGCCGGAATCGGGCATCAGCATCAGCGCGGTGCCATCGCTGCCGAGCGCGGGCGGCGTGCCGCTCGTGTCCTCGGCGATCACGCCGGCGAACTTGTCGGCCGCGGCCGACACGTGCGCGGGGTCGTGGTCGGTGCTGCCGCTCGTCGCCACCAGCAGCGCGTCGTCGGCGAGCGCGAGGAAGCCAGGCAGCCGCGACTTGCGCTCGACCGTGATGTCGACGCCGCTCGCCTCGAGGCCTTCCGACGCGAGCACGGTCTGCGGGTGCGCCGGCTGGGGCACGACGACGTAGACGTGGACGTCGACGCCGCGCTGCGACGCCTTCGTCAGGTGCGCGAGCAGCTTCGTGTCGGCGAGCGTCGGTAGCTGCGCGTACAGGCGCGTCTTCGCGCCGTCGACGAACGCGAGCACCGCCGGCGAGCTGCCGGAGATGCCGTCGGCCTTCGAGTCGAAGTCGCTCGGGTCGGCGGTGTAGCCGCCGTCGTCGACCGGCGGTTCGACCGCGCACGCGCCGATGGCCACCACAGCTGCCAACCAGAGGCTCCTCGCGAGCATGCCGCGGCGCATTGCAGGAGGTGCGCCCGCGCAAGCTCGCGATCCCGCGCGGGTGGCTACCGCGGTTGCCGGCTAGAAGCGGCTAGAAGACGAACTCGACGCCGGCGTCGAACGTCAGCGACGCCTTCGCGCCATACGTGGCGTCGATGGTCATGATCGAGGTGTCGCGCTTGACGTCGAGGAACCGCGCGCCGAATCCGGCGGTGAGCGCGAGCCTGCGCGACAGCTGCGGCACCGCGACCCACGCACCGAACCGCGGGCGGAGCGCGTCGAGCGCGACGTACTCGTAGCCGTGATAGCTGCCCGCGGGCCGCAGCGCCATCTCGGCGAGCGGCGCGACGAAGTCGACGAACGACACCTCGACGCCGGCATAGTCGGTGAACGCAAACATGATCGTCGGCCAGTCGGCCGACACGACGGTGCGGCGCGAGTCGCCGTCGGTGACCGCGTACGTGTCGTTGAACGACAGCTTCATCGCGAGGCGCGGCAGCCAGCGCAGCCGCAGGCGATCGCCCGCGCGCGGCACGCCGACGTGCGATTGCGACAGCAGCAGATCTTTGGCTGCGGCGCGGAACGCCGAGCGTGCGACGGTCTCGCCGACGCCCTCGTTGCTGTCGAGCAGATAGGCGGCGAGCGTGAGAAAGAACTTCTCGCGAGGGTGCCCGGTCTCCCCGAGGTGGACGTCGAGCGCCGAGCGCAGCGACTCCATCGCGAGCGAGCGGTAGTCGCCGCGCATCACCATCCGCAGCCAGTCGCCGACGTCGAGCGACGACGCGCCGCCGCTGCCGTGCTGGTCGAGGAACGCGAGCACCTTCGTGTCGGAGCCCAGCGCGTTGCGTGCGACGCGGAGCAGCTCGGCGACGTCGAGGTTCTCGATCGTGCTCTTGTCCTGCGTCCACAGGTACCAGCGCGCGCGCAGCTCGAGCACCAGGCGCGACATGCGCGCGACCGAGCGCAGCACCTGACGTGCGGTCGGCGACGGCGCACCCGCGTAGAACAGCTGCCCCGCGAGCGAGGGCGGCACGAGCGCGCGCAGCTCCTCGATGCGATGGATCGCCTTGCGGAAGCGCAGCAGCGTCGCGCGCATCGACGAGTGCGAGGCCTTGCCGTCGATCTCGCCGGTGCGGTCGACGCTGCCGGTCAGCTCGCGGCCGAGCCACGCGACCGTCACCGTCGCGCCTGGGCCGAGGCGCGCGCCGGTGCACGGCCAGGCCTGGTGGCTCGCGGTGTCGCCGGCCGGGCAGTGCGCGTCGAACACCTGGTCGGCGAGCAGCCGGAAGCTCGAGTCATCGGTCGCGCGGTCGGCGTCGAAGTCCTTGAGCGCGGCCTCGATCACCCAGAAGTCGACGTTCGCGTCGAGCGTGTGGCCGTGGTCGGCGATCGTGACCTTCGCGGCGAGCGCGGCCGGCAGGTCCTTGTGGCTGATCGCGAAGCAGATCCACGCGCGGCTCGCGGACGGATCGCGGAACAGTCCGGCGAGCGTCGCCGGATCGGCGCACGTCTTGTCGATCGCCTCGTCGGTGAGCTGGCCGGCGAGATCGGGGTTGCCGAGCGATGCGAGCAGCGCGGTCGGCAGGTCGTTCGGAAGATCGACCCACTTGGCCAGCACGTCGCGCAGCCGATCGGCGAGCTCGCGATCGGAGACCTCGGCCAGCACGATGTCGGCGAGCGCGTCGACGATGTGGTGGCGGACCGCGCCGCGCCGCTCGAGCGCGGCCTTCGTCGCGAGCCCGATGTCGCACGCGACGCGGCGCTCGGGCGGCGGCTTCTGGCGCCGGCACTCGACCTCGAGCAGCGGGCGGTGCTGGTCGTGCACCGCGGCGATCAGGCGGCGGCAGCCGTCGTCGGTGGCCGCGCTGCCGGGCCGGCCGACGCAGCCGAAGAACCGCTTCGCGCTCGCGACGATGTCGCCGTCGCCGCCGCCCGTCGACAGGTGCCAGTACACGAAGTCCGCCACGGTGACCGTGAGGTCGTCCTTGAGCACGCGCGACAGGCTGCCCCAGTACGGCGAGCCGAGCCGCTCGAGCGTGCCGTGCATGTAGAACGCGAGCGCCGGGCTCTTCTGCTCGATCGTCGCGACGACCGAGGTCGTCACCTCGGTCTGGATCAGATCCTCGATCACGTCGCGGACGTCGTCGTAGAACGCGCCCGCGAGATCGGCGCGCGCGACCCGCGACGTGGCGACGAGGATCACGAGGACGGCGAGGCGGCGCACCGCCGTGATGATGTCACAGCGGCGCGAACCGCGCCGTGAAGTGCCGCAGGAACGGCGGCTCGAACGTCATGCGCAGGCCGCGCAGCTTGCCCGCCTTGGCCGCGAGCTCGGTCACGCCCTCGAGGATGTAGTCGAAGTGCGCCTGCGTGTAGACGCGGCGCGGGAACGCGAGGCGCACCAGCTCGAGCGGTGCGGGCTGGAAGCGGCCCTCGACGGTCTTGCCGAACATCACGCTGCCGATCTCGCAGCCGCGCACGCCCTCGGCGGCGTACAGCTCGCACGCGATCGCCTGCGCCGGGAACTCGTGCGGCGGGATCTGCGGCGCGAGCGCGCGCGCGTCGATGTACACGGCGTGGCCGCCCGGCGGCTGCACGGTCGGGATGCCCGCGCGGTTGAGGCCGTCGGCGAGGTAGCGGCTCACCGCCTCGCGGTAGGCGAGGTAGCGCTCGTCGAGCGCCTCGCCGAGGCCGAGCGCGATCGCCTCGAGGTCGCGCGCGGCGAGCCCGCCGTACGTCGGGAAGCCCTCGGTCAGGATCAGCATCGCGCGCAGCTTCGGCAGCCAGGCGTCGTCACGCAGCGCGATGAAGCCGCCGATGTTGACCATGCCGTCCTTCTTCGCGCTCATCAGGCAGCCGTCGGCGGCGGCGAACACGTCGGCCGCGATCGCGCGCACGCCGCGCTCGGCCTGGCCGGGTTCGCGGCGCTTGATGAACCACGCGTTCTCGGCGAACCGGCACGCGTCGAGCACGAACGGGATCCCGTGCTTCTTGTAGATCGCGGCCGCGGCGCGGATGTTGTCGAGCGACACCGGCTGGCCGCCGCCGGTGTTGTTCGTGATCGTCAGCATGCCGAGCGGGATCTTGCCGGCGTGCGCGGTGCAGAACGCGTCGAGCCGCGCGAGGTCGATGTTGCCCTTGAACGGATGGCGCGCCTGCGGATCGCGCGCCTCGCCGATCACGAGGTCGATCGCCTCGGCGCCGAGCTGCTCGAGGTTCGCGCGCGTCGTGTCGAAGTGGTTGTTCGACGGCACCTTGCTGCCGGGCGTGACGAGCGCGCCGAACAGCAGGTGCTCGGCCGCGCGGCCCTGGTGCGTCGGGATCACGTGGCGATAGCCGGTGATGTCGCGGACGACCGCCTCGAACTTCTCGAAGCTGCGCGACCCGGCATAGCTCTCGTCGGCGATCATCATCGCGCCCCACTGCGCGGCGCTCATCGCGGTGGTGCCCGAGTCGGTGAGGAAGTCGAACGTGACGTCCTTCGCCGGGATCGCGAACAGGTTGTAGCCGGCCTCCGCGAGCAGCTTCTCGCGCGCTGCGCGGTCGAGCATCGGCAGCGGCTCGACGACCTTGATCTTGAACGGCTCGATGATCGTGCGGTGGTTCACGCGCGACGTCTTTGCAAGCCGCGCGCGCGGTTTGCGGCGCGATTTCGCGCAACTCCTGCGTCCGCGGTGCCGCGACGCGACTTACTTACGCGCGTGGACGAGCGTGTGCTTGCCGTCGGCGAACTCGACGTCCACGCGCTGGCCGGAGACCGCCACCACGGTGCCGCGGCCGAACTTCGGATGATCGACGACATCGCCGATCGCGAACGTCTGGCTCGGGGCGTAGGGGCGCGCCACCGCCTCGGCGGGCCGCCACGCGAGGTGCCCCAGCTCCGAGATCGTCTGGAGCAGCGACGCCGCGAACGGCGCCGGCAGCTTCGGGACGCGCGCGTCGCACCCGCGCAGCACCGCGACGTCGCGCGGCGTCAGCCGGAGCGTGACCGGCTGATCGATGCGCGCGGCGGCCTCGGCGCTCGCGCGCGCGATCACGTCCTTGGCGCGATCGATCGCCGTGCGCGACACGCCGTCGAGCACGGCATCCCTCGCCTCCGACAGCGCGCGCTGCACCGCGTGCGAGGCGTCGATCGGGACCTTCGGCTGCTTGATCATGCGCAGCCCGCGCTCGTCGAGCTGCGCGGTGATCTTGTCGAACGCGCCGTGGTAGCCCGGCTCGCACCGCTCGCGGGCCGCCGCGATGATCGTCTCGCGCAGCCGCGGCACCGCGAGCTCGACGTCGACCACGCTCGCCAGCGCGGCCACCACGTCGGAGTGGACCTGGTCGTCGAGCGCGATCGTGCGGTCGGGCTCGTCGACGACGGTCAGCCCGAGCGCGGCGACG
>JBLMXA010000282.1:0-20782 GCA_050257515.1 Acidobacteriota bacterium
AAGGTGATCGTCCGCGGCAAGGACCGCGGCGACGCGATCGAGAAGATGATCGCCGCGCTGTCGGCGTTCGAGGTCGCGGGCGTGCCGACGACGATCCCGATGCACCTCGCGATCCTCGGGAGCGAGGCGTTCCGCAAGGGCACGTACGATACGCGCTCGATCCCGGGATGGCCGCCCTGAAGCGCTAGCCGGCGGCGCGCCGGCGGGTCGCGGCATCGGCGCGCTGCTGCTGGCGCGCCTCGTGCTGCAGCTCGTCGCGATCGGTCTTCGCCTCCTTGAGCTTGACCGTGCAGATCGCGCGCAGCGGCCGCCCGGCGCGATCCCACACCACGTACTTCGTCGTCAGCTGCTCGATCACGCAGCGCAGCCGCGGCATGCCGGCGTGGCCCCACAGCACGACGCAGCGGTGCGGCCGCCGCATCTGCTCGCGCTTCGAGCTCGCATCGCGCGGCGAGGACAGCCGCTCGAGCTGCTCGACGGTCGACACGATCGACGTGCCGGTCTCGTAGCCGTCGACCAGCAGCTCGACGGACAGCGTGTGCGCCTTGATGCCGCCGTACTCGAGCTGCAGCTGCTCGTGCTCGAGCCACGGCACCGGCTTGTCGACCTGCAGCTCCTTGGGGTTGTACTGCGCCTCGACCGCGAGGTCGGTGGCCTCGGGCTCGAGGCTCGCGATGGTCAGCTTGGCGTGCGACGGTTCGAACATGCAGGCGTTATCGGCCGCACGCGCCGGCGGTTGCGTCGCGCGAGAACGCCAGTCATTGTAGGAGCTTGCACTGCAGGATCTGGCCCTCGTTGCCGCAGTCCGCGTCGCTGTACAGCACGTCGCTCGCCGGCACGTAGCCGCCGAACGCGTAGACATCGACCTCGACGCCGGTCGCGGTGATCGTCGCGGTGTAGGGGTAGGCGCTGCCGGTCGGCGGCGAGCCGGACAGCGTGATCTTCGCGGCCTCGGCGGAAGGGAACGTGTCGTTCTGCGGCAGCGCGCCGCCGGTGATGTCGAGCTCGCTCGGTGCCTGCGTGAGCTCGAGGTGCGCGGGCTGATCCTGGAACAGCTTGTCGTAGCGGTAGTAGCACTGGCACGCCATGCCGGTCGGGCACGACAGCCAGCCCGGCTGATCGACGTACGTGCACGTGCCGGTGACGACGAGCGGCGGCGGCGCATCGGGCAGCGCGGCATCGGCGGCCGTGGCATCGGCGGGCGCGGCATCGGCGGGCGCGGCATCGGCGGCGCTCGCGTCAGCCGCGCCGTCATCGCCGGCGGTCGCGTCGGCGTGCAGCTCGCCGTGGCCGGGACGGCCGCAGGCGATGAGCGCGATCGGGAGCAGCCAGCGCAGCACACCGGTCCGGACGCACCGCGGCGCCGCGCAGTCGCATCCTCAAGGCGGCGGCTCGCAGTGGCCCTGACCGGCGACGAGCTCGACCTGGACGTCGATCGGGAACGTCACGTCGCGCTCGGGCACGAAGTGGCCGCCTTCGGGGATCTCGGCGACGACCGCGACCGGCATGTGCGCGCCGCAACCGCCGCAGATCGGCTGGCAGAGCTGGATCGTGCGCTTCGTCTTCGGCCGCGGCACCGGCCTCACCACGAACACCGCGCGGCTCGCGTCGATGCCGATCAGCGGGATGTGCGGATCGCAGCCCTCGGTGTCGCCGACGACGAGCAACCGCTCGCCCGCCGGGCCGCGGAACACGGTGCCGAGCGGGTGCTCGTCGCGATCGTCGCGCTCGTCGAACACGCGCGCGGGGATCAGCATGCTGCCGTGCGCGCGCAGCTCGGCATCGAGCGCGGCGTGCTCGCGCGCTTCCTCGAAGTCGACGAGCTTCTCGTCGGGCGGCAGGCACTGCTCGCCCTGCGCGGTGGCGGGGCCGGGCGACACCAGCGGTGCAGGCGGCGTGTACGCGCGGAAGTCGGCGCACGCCGCGATGAGGAGCAACGCCCAGCGCGTCATGGTACCGGCTCACACTCGTGGCTGGCGGTGAACGAGACCTCGATGTCGATCGGATACTCGACGTTGCGGCCCGCGACGAGGTGCGCGCCCGCGGGCACCTCGACGACGACCGGCGCCAGCGGGGTCGGCGTCCCGCAGCCGCCGCAGATCGGCTGGCACAGCGTGATCGTGCGCTTGGTCGCCGGCTTCGCGACCGCATTCACCGTGAACACGTCGAGCTGCGCGTCGATGGCGACGAGCGGGATGAACGGGGTGCACGTGTGCGTCTCCGACACGACCAGCCAGCGCTCGCCGTCGCGGCCGCGGAAGATCGATCCGCGCGGGTGCCGCTCGGTGGTCTCGAGCATCCTCGCCTGCACCAGCATGCTGCCGTGTGCGCGGAGCTCGGCGTCGAGCGCGGCGTGCTCGCGCGCGGTCTCGTGTGCCACGAGCTGCGGCTCCGACGCCCGGCACCCGCTGCCCGGCTGCGCGGCTGGACCCGGCGAGAGCAGCGGTGCCGGCGCCGTGTACGCGCGAAAGTCACCGGAGGGCGGCGCGGCGCTGCCCGCCTCGGCGGCCGGGCCAGCAGCCGCCGGCGGCGCGGCCGGTGGAGTCGGTGTTGCAGCGGGCGCGTGCGAGCACGCGGCGACCACGATCAGCATCCGGCGCATGACCCGACAGTACCCGACGTCGGTGAGTCAGCGGAGGCTGGCGGCCTTCGCTCCGCCGGGGCTGACGACGAACAGCCGCCGGCGATCGGTGAGCCAGCCCTGCTCGCGCATCCACGCGACGGTATCCTTCAAGCCCTCGCGCACGTCGGGGTAGCGATACTGAAAGCCGGTCGCGAGAGACTTGCGATTCGACAGCCAGTAGCTCGAGCTCATGTACACGGCCGACTGCACCTCGAACGCGCGCGGCCGCGGCGTGCCGAGCTTGAGCTCGAGCCAGCGCCACGCGTGCGCGGCGGCCTCGAACGCCGGCCGTACGTGATCGAGGCGCACGATCGGCAGGTCGCGCAGGCGGCGGCCGGTGAGCAGCGCGATGTAGTGCAAGAACTCGTGGTACGAGACGATGCTGTCGTCGACGATGTTGTAGTCCTCGCCGAGCGTGTCGTCGCGATCGACCGCGAAGCACGCGAACCGCGCGACGTCGGCGACGTGCACCGACGTCGTCACGTAGTTCTTCGCGTCGCTCGGCAGCACCGGCAGGATGCCCTGCGCGACCGCGAGGATGATGCCGCCGTGGCCGTAGCTCGAGCCCGGACCGTAGATCGGCGCGGGGCGGATCACGGTGACCGGCAGGCCGCGCTCGCGATGCCAGCGCCACACCAGCTGCTCCTGCTGCCACTTCGAGACCGAGTACGCGTTGACGAGCGCGGTGCCCTCGGGCTGCGTCGCGCCGTCGGGCGCGTTGCGCGGCGACGACGACGCCTCGGTGAACGGCAGGTTCGTCCTGGCGCCGGCGGCCGCGGTGTACGGCTTGCCGAACACGCCGCACGTCGACCAGTGGACGAACCGATCGAGCCGCGCGCGAGCGGCGGCCTCGAGCAGGTTCGCGGTGCCGTCGACGTTGATCCGGCGCAGCCGCGCGAGCGGCGCGCTGTAGTCGTACAGCGACGCGGTGTGAAACACGCGCGTGATCGGGCGCGCGAACAGCGGCGCCAGCGTCGCGGGATCGAGCAGGTCGGCGGGCGCGATGTCGAGCCCGGGGTGATCGAGCACGCCGACCGCGGCGAGCACGCGACGCGTCTCGTCGGAGGCCCACGCGCCCGGCAGGTCGGTCGCGATCACGCGCTCGCCGCGCGCGAGCAGCTCGCGCACGACATACGAGCCGGAGAATCCGGCCGCGCCGGTGACGAGGTTCAGGTGGCGGTTCGTCATCGCTTGACTCCCCTGTTCATCTGCTCGATCAGCGCGAGCGCCTCGAGCAAGCGCTCGGCGCCGCGCTGGATCAGCCGCGCCGCGCGATCGCGCGCGCCGTCGGCGTTGCGAGCGGCGACCGCGTCCGTGATCGCGCGGTACGCCGGCAGATCCGACAGCTCGTCGATCAGCAGGTGCGACAGCGCGTCCTCGACGCGCGTGTAGAACGTGCGAAACGAGTTGAAGATCAGCCGGTACGGCACGTTCTGCGACGCCTCGACGAGCACCTGCCAGAACTCGAGCACGAGGCTGTGCAGCATGTGGATGTCGCCGGCCGCGCGCTCCATCGCGGTGGTGAGCGCGGTGAGCCGCGGCACCGCGACCTCGCTGCCGCGCAGCGCGGCGAGTCGCGCGAGGTCGGGGCCGAGCACGGCGCGCATCTCGATCATGCCGCGCACGACGGCGACGTCGAGCGTGCCGTTCGGTGCGATCAGGAGCTCGGGAAGCAGCTCGGTGCCGGCCGTGAACCGGTAATCGAGCACGCGCGTCTCGGCGCCGTGATGGATCTCGACCAGCCGCGCCTGCGACAGCCGCTTGAGGCCCTCGCGCACCGCGCCGCGGTGGACCTCGAGCAGCTCGCACAGCGCGCGCTCGGACGGCAGCGCGTCGCCCGGCTCGAGCTCGCCGCCGAGGATCTGCGCGCGGAGCTGGTCGAACACGACGTCCGCCAGCGGCTTGTGGGCGGGTCTCTGCATCGGCGGCTGCAGCGATAACGCGGATCTGGCGCACGCGTCAACAGGTATTACCAGTGTTACCGTCGATACATCGCAACTGGTACTACCAGATGGCTTCCCGCGCGGTCGTGGTTGCGTCGGGGCCATGCGGCTGCGGCGCACGACGACCGCGGACCCCGGATTTCGCACGCGCGTGACCGCGCTCGACGCCGAGCTGCGCGACACGTACGGCGAGCTCCAGGCGCAGTACGCGCCTGTCCACCAGGTCGAGACGATCGCGACCGCGGTCGGACTGTTCGTCGTGCCGGGCCATCGCCAGCGCGGTGTCGCGAGCGCGGTGATCGCCGAGCTCGAGGCGCGGGCGCGCTAGCTCGGGAACGCGATCGCGATCCTCGACACCGGCAACCGCCAGCACGCCGCGATCGCGCGGTACCGGCGCCACGGCTACGCGATCGGCGAGCCGTTCGGTCCGTATGCGGCGCTGCCCGCCAGCGTGTGCATGCGCAAGATGTTGTAACGTCGCCCCGCATGGCGTTCGTCCCGCTCGTTCCGATCGGCGACCCTCTCGCGCAGCTGGTCGACGACCGGACGCGCGGCGATCAGCTCGCGGCGCTCGCGGAGCTCGAAGGCGTGCTGCGCGCGCGGCGCGCCGAGGTGCACGGCGGCTGGGGCGCGAGCTACATCGAGCGCGTCCACAAGAAGGGCAAGCTGACCGCGAGGGAGCGGCTCGCGCGGCTCGTCGATCGCGGCCCCGGGCCGGGCCCGCGGGTGCTCGAGGTCGGCACGTTCGTCAACTTCGGCGAGGTGTTTCCCGGCGACCAGAAGTCGCCGGCCGCCGGCGTGGTCACCGCGTTCGCGCGCGTCGCCGGGCGGTGGTGCATGGTGATCGCGAACGACAACACCGTCGCGTCGGGCGCGTGGTGGCCGCGCACGCCGGAGAAGATCCAGCGCGCGCAGATGATGGCGCTTCGCCTGCGCCTGCCGACGATCTACCTCGTCGACTGCAGCGGCCTGTTCCTGCCCGAGCAGTCGCGCAGCTTCCCGGGCGCGCGCGGCGCGGGCCACATCTTCAAGATGAACTCGCTGCTGTCGGCGCACGGCGTGCCGCAGATCGCCGGGGTGTTCGGCGACTGCATCGCGGGCGGCGGCTACATGCCGATCATCTCCGACCGCGTGTACATGACCGAGCAGGCGTACATGGTGATCGCCGGCGCCGCGCTGATCAAAGGCGCGAAGAGCCAGAAGATCACGTCGCTCGACATCGGCGGCCCGGAAGTTCACGTCCATCGCTCGGGCTGCGCGGACGTCCGCGTTCCGGACGACGACACGCTGCTCGCGTCGATCCGGCGCGATGTCGAGCGGCTGCCGACGAGCGGCGCCGACTTCTACCGCGGTGACCTCGCGGCGCCGAAGACGGAGCCAGCCGGACCTGCGCCGGCCGCCGGGATCGATCCGCGGTTCGCGCCCGGCGAGCTCGGCGCGCTGCTCCCGTCGGATCACCGCGAGGCGTACGACGCCTTCCAGGTGCTCGCGCGCCTCGTCGATCAGTCGCTGTTCTGGGAGGTGATGCCCGAGGTCGGTGAGGAGATGATCTGCGGCGTCGGCCGCATCGCCGGCCTGTACGCGGGGTTCGTGATCAACCGCCAGGGCCTCGTCGGCGATCCCGAGCATCCCGGCAGACAGCGCCCCTCGGGCATCCTGTACCGCGCGGGCATCGCGAAGATCAGCGCGTTCTCGCGCGCGTGCAACGACGACGGCATCCCGCTGATCTGGCTGCAGGACATCTCCGGCTTCGACATCGGCAAGCAGGCCGAGGAGCACGGCCTGCTCGCGTACGGTTCGTCGCTCATCTACACGAACTCGACGAACACGACGCCGATGTTCACCGTGCTGCTGCGCAAGGCATCGGGCGCCGGCTACTACGCGATGAGCGGCCTGCCCTACGATCCGGTCGTCCAGCTGTCGACGTGCTACGCGCGGCAGTCGGTGATGGAGGGGCGCACGCTCGCGATCGCCGCGTACAACACGAAGCTCGACGACGACTTCCGCATCATGACGAGCGATCCCGGCGAGCGCGCGAAGATCGAGGACGGCATGCGGGACACCGAGGCGCGCATCGAGCGCGACATGGATCCGTTCGTGTCCGCACGCCAGATGGACACCGACGAGATCGTCGAGCTCGGCGAGCTGCGCGCGTACCTCGCCGCGCTCGTCGAGATGTCCTACCAGAACACCGGCTACCGCCGCGTCAAGAACCCGCGGATCTGGTCGCTGCACGATCTGCGCGAGCTGGTCGGAGGCCTGCGATGACGCGCGAGCTCGTCGCGCTCGCGGACGGCGAGGCGCTGCGCGCGCCGGCGCCAGGCTGGTTCCACCGCACGGTCGCGCCCGATCACCTCGTCGCGGCGGGCGACCCGATCGGCGAGCTCGAGATCCTCGGCCGGGTCGTGCGCGTCGTCGCGCCGCACGTGCACGGCCTCGTCGAGCTGCCGGAGGGGACCGGCGACGCGCGACGCGCGGTCGGCTACGGCGACGTGCTCGTGCTCGTGACCGCCGCGACGGCGCTCGGTCCGGCCGATCCGGGTACGCCCGCTGCGGTCGCGAGCGCGCGCGACACCGCCGGCCTCGTGTTTCGCGCACCGTCGAGCGGCCGGTTCTACGGCCGGCCGACGCCCGACAAGGCCGCGTTTGTCGCCGCAGGCAGCGAGCTGTCGCCCGGAGACACCGTGTGCCTGCTCGAGGTGATGAAGACGTTCCATCGCGTCACCTACGGCGGCGGCGACGTCCCCCCGCGCGCGCGTGTCATGTCGGTGCTCGTCGCGGACGGCGCCGACGTCAACGCCGGCGATCCGCTGCTCGCGCTCGAGCCGGTCTGATCGTCACCAGCGCGCGGTCCACACCGCGGCACCGCCGGTGCGGGTCGGCACGATCGAGACCGCGCTCGAGCTCGCCGACTCGCTGCCGCCCGTCGACCACCGGTAGATCGCGTAGCCGAGTGCGGCGACGCCGACGCCGGCGGCGACGAAGCTCAGCGTCTGCTCGCTCGCCGCCTTGTCGCTGAGCGTGTGGGACGCGTCGAGCGTCTTCGCGTTCGGCGCGGCGTCCTGGTTCGAGCTCGCCGCGATGTAGAGCCCGGCCGACGCGCCGAGCGAGATGCCACCGATCACCGCCAGCGTCGTCGCCACCTTGTCGCCGTGACCGACGTCGCGCGTCACCGTCTTCGTGATCACCTGCGGCGGCGCCGGCTCGGGCTTCGGGCCCTCGCTGCGCGGCTCGCTCGGCTCCTGCTTCTCGCACAGCGACAGGTTCTGCTGGACGAGCTTGGCGACGTTGAGATCGCTGATCTCCTCGAGCACCTTCTTGTAGTGCGCCGCCGCCGGCTTGCAGTCGCCCATCAGGCGCTCGGCCTGGGCGAGCGCGAACAGCGTGTTCGGGCTCTTGTCGAGGTCGTAGGCCTTCTGCAGCAGCCGCGCCGCCTCGTCGTACTTGCCCTGCTTGTACGCGTCGGTGCCTTGCTTGAACAGGTCGGTCGCCTGATCCGCGCTCGCGGTGCCCGCGGCGCCAAGCGCGATCACTGCGGCAAGAATGGCGAGTTTGGATCCCACGTCTGCTCCTTGGTGTCGGGCTTGGTTGGCTTGTCAGGCTTCGCCGGCCTGTCCGGCTTGCTCGGGTGCGTGTCCGGCTTCGGCCGGTTCGCGACGGGGTGAGAGCGCGCCGGGTGCGCGATCTGTTCGACCGGCCTGTCCGGTCTGTCCGGCTTCCGGACGGCTGGCTTGTCCGGCTTGTCCGGCTGGTCCGGCTTGTCCGGCTGGTCCGGCTTGTCCGGCTTGTCCGCCTTCCGGACGTCCGGCGTGTCCGGCCTGTCCGGCTTGTCCGCCGTCCGGATGTCCGGCTTGTCCGGCTTGTCCGGCTTGTCCGGCTTGTCCGGGACGACGACATCCATCTTCTGCACGGTGTCCGCCGGCTCCGCTGTGCTCGACGCGGCGGCGTCGCCGTGACCGCGCGAGATCGCGTAGCCACCGATGCCTCCGGCCGCGACGGCGACGAGGCCGGCGAGCATGAAGCCGAGCCGCTTGTGCGAGGTCGGGCGCAGGCTCGTCACCGGCGCCGGCGCGATCGTCACGCCGGTCGGGATGCCGGCGGACTCCGCGCGGACCGCCGGCTGCGATGTCGAGATCGGCTCGGCGTTGATCACGATCTGCTGCGACGGCCGCGGCGGCAGGCCCGGATACTCCGAGCGCGGCGTCAGGATGTCCGAGGCCTGGCTCTGCGACGTGATCGTGTTCGCGACGTGCTGGATGAATGGAACGCCCTCGCGCTCGGCCTCCTCGAGCGCCGCGATCTTGTCGTGGAACAGCGTCCGCATGTACTTGCCGAGCTGCTTCGCGGTCACCCACAGCCGGTGCTTCGCGACGAATTCTTCGAGCGAGTGGATCAGCGCGTCGGCGGTGCGGAAGCGCTGCTCGGGCCCGCGCTGCAGCAGCTTCATCACGATCGCCTCGAGCTCCTCGGGGTAGTTCGCGACGAGCTGCGACGGCGGCGCCGCGCCCTTGTAGACGATCTGATCCATGATCGCGAAGTCGGTCTCGCCGCGGAACGGGCGCCGCCCGCACGTCAGCTCGTAGAGCACGACGCCGAGCGAGAACAGGTCGCTGCGGCGATCGAGCGGCAGCCCCTTGCACTGCTCGGGCGACATGTACGGGATCTTGCCCTTGAGCGTGCCGGTCTGCGTCTTGTGCTGCTGCACGGTCGCGCGCGCGATGCCGAAGTCGACGAGCTTGATCGCGCCATCGTAGCTGACGAGCACGTTGCTCGACGACACGTCGCGGTGGACGAGCCCGAGCGGCTCGCCGTTCGGCCCCTTGCGCTCGTGCGCGTAGTCGAGCGCCGACGCGGTGCCATGGACGATCGCGAGCGCGATCGCGAGCGGCACGGTCTCGCCGCGCTGCTTCGTCGCCTGCCGGATCGCGCGCACGTCCTGGCCGTGCACGTACTCCATCGTGAAGAAGTACGAGCCGTCGGCCTCGCCCGCGTCGTAGACGTCGGCGATGTTCGGGTGCTGCAGCGTCCCCGCGAGCCGCGCCTCGTCGAGGAACATGTGCACGAACGTCGGATCCTCGGCGACGTTTGGCAGGATGCGCTTGAGCACGACCAGCTTCTCGAACCCCGCGGTGCCCTTGATACGCGCGAGGTAGATCTCGGCCATGCCGCCGACCGCGAGCCGGCGCAGGATCTCGTACTTTCCGAGCGACGCGCCGCGCGGGATCTCGTAGACGGCGCTCTTGCGCTCGGCCTTCACGGGCAGCTCACCGCCATCGGCGTCGCCTCGCCGCGGTTGGAGAACGTGCCATCTCCGAACTCGCCCTCGAGCCCGCGGCCCCAGCACAGCACCTCGCCGCGGCTCGTGCGCGCGCACGCGTGCGTCCAGTGCGCGTACAGCGACACGACGTCGGAGAGCGGCATGCCGTCGTGACGGATCACCTCGACCGGCACCGTCGAGCCGACGCCCGTGCCGGTCTGCCCGTACGGATCGTCGCCCCAGCACATGACGTGCCCGTTCGCCATCAGCGCGCAGCTCTCGGCGCCGGCGGCCACCTTGCTCGCGCCCATCAGCGGACTGCCGCCCGCGCTCTGCAGCACCGGCACCGGCGTGTGCGAGTCGGTGCCCTCGTAGCTCGCGCCCTGGCCGTTGCCGAGCCGGCCGTGACTGCCCCACCCCACGCACGACACCGATGTATCGGCGTTGACGAGGCAGGTGTGCCACATGCCGGCCGCGAGCGACGCCGTCGTCGCCACCTTGAGCGGGCTCGGCTGGTTGGTCGTCGTTCCGTCGGCGAGCTGGCCGTTGCCGTTGTTGCCCCAGCACCAAGCATCGCCGCCGATCTGCACGCACGTGTGGCCGCCGCCGGCGACGAGGTCGCTCGCGCCGGCCAGCGGCGCGCCTCCAGCGGACTGCAGCACCGGCGCCGCGGTCGACCGCGTCGTCGTCGTGCCGTCGCCGAGCGAGCCCGAGCCGTTCTGGCCCCAGCACCACACGCCGCCCGCGTCGTCGAGCCCGCACGTGTAGTCGTAGCCGCCGGTGACCGCGACGATGCCCATCAGCGGCGTGCCGTCGGTCTGGACGACCTGCACCGCGATCGCGGACGGCGGGATCGTCGCGGGCGCCATCGGAAACGTCGCGTTGTTGCCGAGCTGGCCGCTCGCGTTCGCGCCCCAGCACCACACGCTGCCCCCGGCGCGCACCGCGCACGCGTGATCGCGGCCGGCGCCGATCGCGGTGACGTCGGCGATCGCGGCGTTGGCGTCGCGGACCTGCGCGAGCATCGCGGTCGGCGTGTTCGAGGTCGCGCCGACGCCGAGCTGGCCCACATCGTTGGCGCCCGCGCACCACACGCTGCCGTCGGCCTTGAGCGTGCACGAGAACCGCCGGCCGAACGCGACCTGCTGCACGCACGTCTGGCACGTCGCGCTCGCGCAGTAGTTGCCGGCGAGGCAGGCCGGCTGCGCGGCGCAGCACGCCTCGGTCGTCCCACCGCAAACCGTCGACGCGTCGACCATCACGCACGTGCCGGCGAGCGAGTCGCCGGCGTTCGACTCGAACTTCTGGCCGCTCGGGCACGACGAGTCCGGGAAGCTGCAGAAGCCCTGCGCCTGGCACACCCCGGCCACGCCGCCGAGCACGCACTGATCGGAGCCGGTGCAGCGGTACTGCGTGTGGCTCGAGCACGCGGCCGACAGCAGGGCAATAGTCGCCGCAAGTGCGCGAATCCCCGGCACCCTAAAAGGGTAACACGGCGGTTCGAAAGCTGCTCAGTACGTGATGTAGGGGCCCGACGAGCCCGGCTCTTCCAGCTCCTCGCCGTCGGGCTCGTCGTCGATGACCTGGGCGGTGCTCGAGCCCCCCTGGAGGACGAAGATCTTCACGGACGATGCGGGGATACGCGCGTTCGGCGCGACCCGCCGCAGGATCGACAGGATGTTGCGCTGGATGTCGTCGACCTCGGTCACGGCCGGGCCGGCCTTGATGATCTTGCCGATCCAGCGCTCCTTGTCCTTGTCGTCGCCGATCTCGAGGACCCGCAGGAACTCGTCCGAGCTGCCGTCGAAGTACTTCTTGTCGCCTGGCTTGGACAGCGCGAGCCCCTCGCGGAGCTTGCTGTCGATCTTGGTGCCGAAAAACAGGGCGCTGCTCTTGTCGAGTTTCATGGCTTCTCGTTCGGGGACTAGGATTCGAACCTAGATGAGCAGCTCCAAAGACTGCTGTCCTGCCATTAGACGATCCCCGAGCTTTCACGGGCACGATAGCGCCAATCGCCGCAATCGGCTACCGATGTTCTTGATTTCCTTGGCGCTTGACAGGTTGCACGCGAGCCTTTAGGGTCACGCACCACTTGGCTGGGTAGCTCAGCTGGTTAGAGCAGGGGTTTCATAAGCCCAAGGTCGGCAGTTCAAGTCTGCCCTCAGCCACCAGCGCGTGATCGCGACGTGACAGTCGCGTGAGCCCGCGCGCCGCGCCGGGGCCGCGCTGGTAGCGATGATCCATGCGCGGCGCCGTGCTGCTCGCGATCGCGATCGCCGGACCGGCGCGCGCCGATGACTGGCACGGCGGGCTGAACCTGCGCGCCGACTCCGGGGCGCACCCGGCGCGGCTCGCGGGCGGCATCGAGCGCGGCTCGCTCGACCTCAGCGCCGCGCTCGATCCGATGGTCGTGACGGACGGCCAGCTCGACACCGACCTCTACGCGACGTGGCGGGTCGCGGGCGGCGGCTGGGGGCTGCTCGGCGGCTGGCGGACGTCCGCGATCGGGATCGCCGGCGGCCACCAGCTCCAGGACAAGCTGCTGCTCGGCATCACCGGCGCGCTGCCGCGCCTCGGCTGCACGCCGCTGCGCGCGCGCTGGGGCTTCGAGATGGCGACCGTCGTCGTCAAGCACGGCGCGGGGCTGCCGACCGACTGGATCTCGTTCGGCTCGCCGCGCGACTTCGGCGACCTCGTCAACTTCGGGATGTTCGTGACGATCGAGTATGCGAGCCGCTAGCCTCGTACTCGCCGTCGCCGCGTGCGCGCAGCCGCACCCGCTCGTGATCTGCCACAACGCGAACTGCGCCGAGCCGGTCGATGCCGAGCTCGACGACACGCTCGCGGCGTTGACGCGCTCGCTCGCGCTCGTCGACGGCGGGCGCCCCGTGATCGATGGCGTCGAGCTCGACTCGTTCTACCGCGCGTCCGACGGCGCGTGCCTCTACGCGCACGATCCGACCGACGCGTCCGAGACCACGCCCGCGATCGCGCCGGCCGAGGTCGTCGCCGCGCACTTCGCCGAAGCGGGTCCGCTGACCTGGAGCGGCGGCACGTTCCACGTGCTGCTCGAGCTCAAGCCGTTCGTCGGGCCGACGAAGGACGACCACCACACGCCCGCGCAGCGCATCCTCCACGCCGAGTGCGCGTGGCAGATCTACCAGACGCTCGCCGACGCGGCGGTCGCGAACGGGCGCGACGTCGCGGTCGAGCTCGAGTCGTTCGCGCCGGAGCTGATCGCCGCGCTGATCGCGACCGCGCCGGCCGATCCCGCGGTGCCGTACACGTATGGCGCGATCCAGAGCCTGCCGCCGTACCTCGACCACGACACCCACTCGCTCGACTCCTACGCCGGGCTGCCGATCGCGTTCGTCGAGTTTCACGACCAGTGGATCTCGGACGACCAGGACCAGGCGGTGCGCTCGCTCGGCGCGCGCATCCATCTCTTCATGTTCTCGGCGACCACCGAGACGTTCGCCGCGATCCGCCGCTACGACCCGGACGCCGTGTCGACCAGCGAGGCGCGGCTGATGCGGCGGTGGATCGAGCGGTAACACGCTGTTTACAGTCCACCCTGACGGTTTTTCTGGTACGACTCGGGGTATGGACTTCTCGCTCGATGACGACCAGCAGCTGATCGTCGACACCGTGCGCAGGTTCGCCGACCGCGATCTGCGCGCGTGGGCCGCCGATGCCGATCGCGCCGGCGCCGCGCCCGACCGCCTCGCCCACGCCGCCGGCGAGCTCGGTTTCTTCGTCGACGCGGTGCCCGCCGAGGCCGGCGGCCTGCTCGAGGGCAGCTACTCGCACCTGACGCGCGCGCTGCGCGGGTTCGAGCTCGGCCGCGGCTGCGCCGCGATGGCCGCGCTGCTCGAGTGCAACGTCGAGCCGGCGCTCGCGGTCGCCGCGTGGGGCGACGCCGCCACGAAGCAGGCGCTGTTCGGCTCGCTCGCCAACGGCGGGCTCGCCACGTTCGTCCACGACAGCCGCGGCGCGCTGACCGTCGACGGCGATCGCTTCACCGGCAAGCTTCCGCCCGCACCCGCGCTGGCCGCCGCGTCGCACGTGCTCGTCGCCACCGGCGAGATGCTCGCGCTGCTGCCGGCCGATGGCATGAAGCGCACGCCGATCACGCCGTCGGGCTGGCGCGCGGCGAAGTGGGCGACCGCGCAGCTCGAGGGCCACCGCGGCACGCTGCTGCGCGGCGACGTCCAGCAGGTGCTCGCGTGGGCGCGCGTGTCGCTCGCCGCGCGCGCGGCCGGCGTCGCGATGGCGGCGATGGAGCACGCCGAGAAGTACGGCAAGGAGCGCGTGCAGTTCGGCCAGCCGATCGGCAACTTCGAGGCGCTGATCCGGCTGCGCGACGACGCGACCACGCAGCTGCGCGCCGCCCACCTGATGGCGCTGCACGCGGCGTGGCAGCTCGATCGCGGCCTGCCGGGCGCGCACGACGCCGCGAGCCGCGCGCGCGTGATCGCGGGCGACGCCGTGACGCGCGCGACGATCGATGCCGTCCAGATCTTCGGCGGCTACGGGTTCGTCAACGACTATCCGGTCGAGAAGCTGATGCGCGACGCGCGCGCGTTCGAGGCCCTCCACGGCGACGAGCGACTCGGCCGAGTCCTCGCGCAGAAGGCGAGCTGAGCCATGGATCTGTTCCAGAACAACCCGCTGCTGCAGGGCGTCCGCCAGATGATGGGCGCGTTCGCGAAGTCGCAGATGCGCGCGATCGCGCCCAAGCACGATCGCGAGGAGTCGATGCCGTGGGACCTGATGCGCGCCGCCGGCGCGTTCGGCCTCACGCAGACCGCGGTGCTCGACGGCCGCAAGAAGCTCACCGGCCAGGACGAGGAGACCGATCCGCACAAGCCGAAGTCGCAGGCGCGGCTGTCCGTCGTCGGCTCCGAGGAGATGGCGTGGGGCTGCGCCGGCATCACGCTCGCGCTCGCCGGCTCGGGCCTCGCGTGCTCGCCGGTCGCGCGCATGGGCACCGAGGAGCAGAAGCAGGAGTTCCGCAAGCTGCTCAAGGGCGATGACGACAAGGGCCACATCAGGGTCGCGGCGATGGCGCTGTCCGAGCCGGCGACCGGCTCGGACATCTCCGGCCTCAAGACGACCGCGGCGAAGGACGGCAACCACTACGTGATCCGCGGCAGCAAGCAGTGGATCACGAACGGCCAGTCGGCGTCGGTGTACGTCGTGTGGGCGCAGACCGACGCGAGCGCCGGCCGCGCCGGCGTGCGCGGCTTCATCGTCGCGCGCGGCACGCCCGGCCTCGTGCCCGGCAAGAAGGAGACGAAGCTCGGCATCCGCGCGTCGGAGACCGCGCAGGTCCACTTCGAGGACGTGCGCGTGCACGAGGACATGATGCTCGGCGCCGGCGGCGACGCGCAGGCAGGCGGCCTCGCCGACACCAAGAAGATGCTCGACTCGACGCGCCCGGCGGTCGGCGCGCAGGGCGTCGGCATCGCGCGCGCCGCGTTCGAATTCCTGCTCGAGCGCGTGCAGGGCGGCTCGCTGCACGGCACGCCGATGGCGAGCCACCAGCACATCATGTTCGAGCTCGCCGAGATGCGGATGGAGATCGAGGCGTCGCGGATGCTCGTGCAACGCGCCGCGTGGATGGCCGACCACGGCCTGGACAACGTCGCCGAGGCGTCGATGGCGAAGGCGCACGGCGCGCGCACCGCGCAGTACGTGACGACGCGCGCGATGGTGCTGCTCGGCGAGGAGGCGCTCGAGCCCGGCCACCCCGTCGAGAAGTGGTACCGCGACGCCAAGATCTACGACATCTTCGAGGGCACCGGCCAGATCCAGCGCCGGATCATCGCGAAGCACCTGACCGGCATCAACCCGACGTAGGGCTCGGGCGGGCACACGCCGCCCGTCCCCGCCCTGTCCTGCTCGCCGAGTGACAAGCAGGACGAAACGCGCGCGGTCGCGGTAGCATCGACGACGGTGCCGTTGCGGTCCATGGTCAATTCGTCGAGCGCAACGAACCCGATCGACGTCGTCGAGGCCGCCTACGACCTCGAGGCCGACGACGGCGCCTGGCTGCGCCGCGTCGTCGAGCTCGTGCGCCCGCTCGTCGATCGAGGCCGCGGCGTGCTCGGCTACACGTTCGAGCTGCCGCTCGCGTCCGCGATGTGGTTACCGCAGCACGTGTTCCTCGGCATGTCGGCCGCGGAGGCCGGCGCGTACGAGGCGATGGCGACCGCCGGGCTGCGCAACGGCATCACCCGGCCGATGCACGTCGATCCGGAGGCGCTCGGCTCGATGCAGGAGACGGCGAGTCGCAACCATCTCGGCCCCAAGCTCGTCGCGAGCACGCTGCTCGCGCCGCTCGCCCGGCTGCGGATCCGCGACGTGATCGCGCTGCGCACCGTCGAGCCGGGCGGCAAGGGCATCGTGATCGCGGGACCGTCGGCGGAGGACCTGCACGTCGATCGTCGCGCCAAGCGGCTGTGGTCGCGCGTCGCCGCGCACCTCGCCGCCGGCCGCCGGCTGCGCGCCGCGATGTCCGAGGACGGCATCGAGGCGATCCTCACCCCGTCGGGCAAGCTCGACGACGCGCGCGGCGACGCGGCGTCGCGATCCGCGCGCGCCGCGCTGCGCGACGCCGTCGCTCGCATCGAAGGCGCACGCGGCCGCGCGCGCCGCACCGAGCCCGAGCGCGCGACCGAGGCGTGGACCGCGCTCGTCGCGGGCCGCTGGTCGCTCGTCGATCGCTTCGAGCGCGGCGGCCGGCGGTTCGTCGTCGCGCGCAAGAACCCGCACGGGCTCGCCGATCCGCGCGGTCTCGGCGAGCGCGAGCGCGCGATCGCGCATCTCGCCGCGCTCGGCAAGTCGAACAAGCTGATCGCGTACGAGCTCGGGCTCGCCGAGTCGACGATCGCGACACACCTCGCGAGCGCGATGCGCAAGCTGCGCGCGCGGTCGCGGGTCGACCTCGTGCGGCTGCTCGCCGCGCTGGGACGCCCGTGAAGCCGCGGCGCGCCCGCAAGCTCGATGCGTTCCCGCTGCGCGTCGGCGGCGAGGAGCTCGTCGTGATCAGCCTGCCCGACTGCGAAGGCGTCGCCGCGGGCGAGCTCACGCCGGCCGAGCGCGAGGTCGCCGCCGACGTGATCGCCGGGCTGTCGAACGTCGCGATCGCCCGCCGCCGGCGCCGCTCGCCACGCACGGTCGCCAACCAGCTCGCGTCGATCTATCGGAAGCTCGGAGTCGGCTCGCGAGCCGAGCTCGCCGCCCGCCTCGGCCTGTGAAGGCACGCGCGATGCACGTTCACGGTGCATGCAGCGCGCCGTCGAACGCATGCTCAAGGCCCACCCCGAGCCGGCGATCGCTCCGTCGGAGCTCCTGACCGATTGCATCAAGGCCTGCGCCGAGTGCGCGGAGGTCTGTATCGCCTGTGCCGATGCGTGCGTGGCCGACTACTCGCCGATGCTCGAGCACTGCGTGCGGCTCGACCAGGACTGCGCCGACATCTGCATGACGACCGCTCGCGTGCTGTCGCGTCAGTCGGCTCCCGATCGCGAGCTCGTCGCGATGCAGGTCGAGCTGTGCGGCGCCGCCTGCCGCGCGTGCGCGCGCGAGTGCGGCCGCCACGGCCCGTGGCACGCCCACTGCCAGATCTGCGCCGCCGCTTGCGAGCGGTGCGCCGAGGCCTGCCTGGTGCTCGTCGGCAATCGCAGCCGCGATTGGCCAAGTCCCCCGAGATTGCGATAGCTTCGCGGGTAGTGGGCGTAGCGCTTGGCATCGATCTCGGCACGACGAACTCGTGCGCCGCGGTGGCGACACCGACCGGCGTCGAGTTCATCCTCGGCCAGCGCTCCGAGCGCGTGCATCCATCGGTCGTCGCGTTCCCGACGGCCGGCGGCGTCGTGGTCGGCCAGGACGCGAAGCGTTACCGGCTCACCGAGCCGCACCACGTGATCCACTCGGCGAAGCGGTTCATCGGCCAGAACATCCGCGCGCCGATGGTGCAGCTCGCGCTGACCGGCATCCGCTACAAGGTCGTCGAGGGACCGAACCAGCAGCCGATCGTCGTCGTCCGCGACCGCCGGATGACGATGCCCGAGATCTCGTCGCACGTGCTGCTCTACCTCAAGCGATGCGCCGAGCGTCAGCTCGCGCAGCCGATCCACGACGCCGTGATCACGGTGCCAGCGAACTTCACCGACGCGCAGCGGCAGGCGACGAAGGAGGCCGGCCGGCTCGCCGGGCTGCAGGTGATGCGGCTCATCAACGAGCCGACCGCGGCGGCGCTCGCGTACGGGTTCGGCCGCGAGCGCGACCAGCTGATCGTCGTGTTCGACTTCGGCGGCGGCACGTTCGACGTCTCGATCCTGCGCATCAACGGCGAGGTGTTCGAGGTGCTCGCCAGCGACGGCGACTTCTTCCTCGGCGGCGACGATCTCGATCGCGCCCTCGGCGAGGTGCTCGCCGCCGAGTGCAACCGGGTCCTCGGCTTCGATCCGCGCCCGAACCCGGTGCTGATGATGAAGCTGATGATGGGCGCGGAGGCGATCAAGTGTCACCTCTCCGACAACGACGCCGCCGAGGGCGAGATCGACGGCATCGACCTGCCGAACGGCCAGGTCGGCTCGCTGCCGTTCGCGCTGACGCGCCAGCAGTTCGACGACCTGGTCTCCGGCTACATCAACCGCACGATCGAGGTGACGAAGCAGGTGCTCGTGCAGGCGCGGCTGTCGCCGGGCCAGATCGCCGACGTGCTGTGCGTCGGCGGCTCGACGCGCATCCCCGCGATCCGCCACCGGCTCGCCGATCTGTTCCGCCGCGAGCCGAACTTCAAGATCAACCCCGACGAGGTCGTCGCGCAGGGCGCCGCGATCCAGGCGGGCAGCCTGTCGGGCCAGATCATCGCCGGCACCGGCATGGGCGCGCGCGATGCGGTGCCGACCGAGGCGCACTCGCCGCTGCTGTTCGGCGGCGCGCCGATCCCCAAGGGCCCGCTCAAGCGGCCGGTGCTGCTCGACGTCAACCCGGCGACGCTCGCGATCCAGACCGCCGGCGGGTTCGCCGAGAAGCTGCTCGACAAGAACTCGCCGATCCCGATCGAGCGCACGCGCGTGTTCTCGACCGCGCGCGACAACCAGACGCGTGTCGAGATCGATTGCTGCCGCGGCGAGTCGCGCCGCTACCAGGAGAACGAGCCGCTCGGCACGCTCGTGCTCGACCAGCTGCCGCCGAAGCCGCGCGGCGATCTCAAGATCGAGGTGTCGTTCCGGGTCGACTCGGACGGCATCCTGCACGTGCGCGCCGCCGACGCCGACTCCGGCGCGCGTCAGGAGGCGAGCCTGCAGGTGTTCGGCGCACCCGTCGCTCCCGCCGAAGGCGACGTGTGACGACGAGCTCGGCAGCGGCGTCGCTCATGATGTGGGCGCAACGAATCTGCTCGAATCGCCACGCGCCCGCGCACCAGCTGCTCGAGATCAAGAAGGACGCCTCGCTCGAGGACGCGCAGGCCGCGTTCCACAAGATCGCGCGCATCGCGCATCCCGATCTCCACCGCAACACGCTGTCTCCCGACGAGCTCGAGATGCTGACGACCGCGTACGCGACGGTCGCGAACGCGTACCAGTCCTTCCGCACGCAGACGGCGGGCACGCCGCCGATCCGGCCGATCAAGCCCGCCGACACGACCGCGCGCGTGCCGGTGACGCCGTCGGGCGCCGCGCCGGCGGCGGCTGGCGCAGCGCAGCAAATGAGCACGAAGGCGGTCGTCTACTATCGCAAGGCCGAGCTCGCGCTGAAGCGCGGCGATCTGCGCGGCGCGACCCTGCAGCTCAAGCTCGCGATCGCCGCCGATCCGCAGTCGCCGTTCCTGCGCACCGCGCTCGCCGAGGTCGAGGCCGAGCTTCAGAAGGGCTAACCATCCTCACTGGTCCGACCTGGCGCCGTGCGTCACCGGTGCACGAACAACACCGAGGGTGGACACGCCTCGGATCCTATGCACAACTCCGCGCGTCCCCATGCCGCGCACGACAACCGGAACTGCGATCACGGGCCACGGAGTCTGGCACCCCGACAACGTCCTCACGAATCCCGAGCTGTGCGATGCGTTCAACGAGTTCGTCCGGCGCGACAACGCGAAGCACGCCGACGAGATCGCGGCCGGCAAGCGGCAGCCTCTCAAGGAGAGCACGCCGGAGTTCGTCCAGAAGGCATCGGGGATCATCCGCCGCTACGTCCAGGACAAGACCGGCCTGCTCGATCCCGAGCGCATGTGCCCGAACATTCCCGACCGCCCCGAGGAGGCGCTGAGCTACCAGGCCGAGTACTCGGTCAACGCCGCGACCAAGGCGCTCGCGAAGGCGGGACGCAGCGGCGAGGACATCGATCTCGTCGTGCTCGGCGCGTCGAACCTGCAGCGCCTGTATCCGGCGATCGCGATCGAGGTTCAGGAAGCGATCGGCGCGCGTGGCTGGGCGCTCGACATGTCGCTCGGCTGCTCGGCGGCGACCGGGGCGACGATCGTCGCGTCGCAAGCGATCCAGTCAGGCAGCGCGAGCTGCGCGCTCGTCGTGGTGCCGGAGCTGACGACCGGCCACATGAACTGGCGCGACCGCGACAGCCACTTCATCTTCGGCGATGCGTCGGTCGCGCTGGTGGTCGAGAAGACCGAGCGTGCGAAGCCAGGCGCGTGGGAGATCCTGTCGACGAAGATGCTGTCGAAGTGGTCGGCGACGGCGATCCGCAACAACCTCGGCTACCTCACCCGCTGCGATCCGAACACGCAGTTCGCCGACGACAAGCTGTTCCACCAGCAGGGCCGCAAGGTGTTCAAGGAGGTCGTGCCGCTCGCCTCCAAGTTCATCACCGAGCACCTCGCCGCCAACGATCTCAAGCCCGATCAGATCTCGCGGTACTGGCTCCACCAGGCGAACACGAAGCTCAACGAGGTGGTCGCGGAGTGGGTGCTCGGCCGCCCCGCGACGC
>JBLMXA010000283.1:0-5511 GCA_050257515.1 Acidobacteriota bacterium
AACGCCTCGCGCAGCGCGCGGTGCGCCTCGGCCGTGCGCGCGGCGACGAGCACGCCCGACGTGCCGACGTCCAGGCGGTGGACGAGGCCGCCATCGCGCGGATCGTCACCGAGCGCGGCGCACTCGGGCCACCGCGCCGCGATCGCGTTCGCGGCGCAGCCGAGCTCGCCGGCGCGCAGCGGCTGCGACGGCATGCCGGCGGGCTTGGCGATCGCGACGAGCTCGGGGCGCTCCACGAGCACGTCGACGACGAGCGACGGATCGGGGAGCGGCCTCAGCTGCTCGCGGCTCGCGGGCGCGTGCGAGACCTCGATGACATCGCCGGCGGCGACGCGATCGCCCTTCTTCGCGCGCTTGCCGCCGACCTTCACCGCGCCCTCGTCGAACAGCTCGCCGAGCGCGCGGCGGCCGGCGTCGGGAAAGTGCTTCGCGAGCGCCTTGTCGACGCGGCCGGGCTCGTCGACCGTGAGCTTCATGCGTTTCGCGCACGAAGCTAACGCGCTCCGCGCGCAGCTGTCTATCTCCTGGGTCGCGAGCTTACAGGATCACGGTCGCGCAGCCGAGCGTGATGCCGACCGTCCCGCTCGCATCGGCCTGGACCGTGCCGCAGGTCGTCTCGCACAGGATGATCGAGCTCGGCGCCGCGTTGTTGTCGTAGTACCAGCCGTCGCCGGTCGCCGGGCAGCTCGCCTTGTCGGGCACGTTCGGGATCGTCAGCGGCGTGCCGCCGTTCGGCGTGAACACGACGTTGACCTCCTGGTAGTTCGGCGTGCCGCTCTGCGGCAGCGGGATCGTGTACGTGCACGTCGCGCTGTTGCGGATCGCGTTCATCGCCGCGAGGAACTGCGCGTTGACGTTCGCGTTGGTGTCGACGAGGAACGCCTGCTGCGTGCCGCCGGCCGCCGCGATGCCGTTGAGGTTCGTCAGCGACGAGCCGACGCCGATCACGAACGTCGGGATCTTCGGGGTGCCCGCGTAACCCGCGGCCGCGATCGCGTCGATGTTCGTCAGGTTCGTGTCGCACTCGCTCGGATCGCCGTCGGTCGCGAACACGACCGCGACCGCGTCGGGCGAGTGCGCGTGCGCCCACGCCGACGCGTGATCGATCGCGCCCTGCAGCGCCGCCGACGTCGGCGTGCCGGTCGTCGGCGAGTGGCCGCCCATCGACGAGTGGATCTGGCCCGCGACCCCGGGGAACGCCGCGATCTCGACCTCGGCCTTCGCGTAGTCGCTCGCGGTGCACGAGTCGCCGCCGCCGGCCATCCCGATCGCGCCGGTGCAGACGTTCGCGATGCACGGGCCGCACGCCGACGCGCCGCAGTCCGCGGTCGTGTTGCACGACAGCGTGCTGCACGTGCCGCCGCCCGACGCGAGCGCGAAGTACTGGATGCCCGCGGAGATGCCGGTGAGGTTCGGCTGGTTGATGAACGCGTCGAGCGCGCCGGTCACCGCGCTCCACTTCGTGCCGCCGCCGGAGACGGTGTCGCTCATCGACCCCGATTGATCGAGCATGATGTAGAGATCGAGCGGCACCTCCGTCGCCGACACCATCGACGAGGCACAGGCCGCTGCATCGGCGCCTCCACCACCGCCGCCGCCACCGCCGCCACCGCCGCCACCGGGATCTCCGCCGTGCGGCGACGGACCACAGGCAGCGCCGAACATCAACATTCCGACGAGGACGCGTGAAATCGACAAAGCACCCTCCAGGCTTTGGACGCGCAGACGGTACGCCGCTGCGTTCGCACCCTACAAGCGGAATCGTTCGTGCGCAAAACAAGGACATTCGGTTTGCACAACTCGCGCAGCGCAGTTCACACGGGCTCGAGGAGCAGCGCGGGCACGAGGCTGTTCGGGAGAACCTCGGTCGCATCGGCGGCGAGCTCGACGAGCGCGTTGCATCCGATCAGCGACGTCAGCATGGCCGAGCCCTGCTTCGGGTGCGGATGCGCGATCAGGTACTCGCCATTCCGCACGACTCTCGCGCGGACGTAGTGTATCCGGCCGGCGGACTTTCGATAGCCGCGGACGAGGTGCACGGGCGCGCGCGCACGCTGTGTGATGGCAGCTCCTTGCATCGCGAGAAGCGCGGGTCTCACGAACAGCTCGAACGCGACGAACGTCGAGATCGGATTGCCCGGGAGCCCGAACACCGGGATCTTGCCGTTCATCCCGAACGAGAACGGCTTGCCCGGCTTCATCGCGACCTTCCATAGCTCGAGCTCGACGCCGGCGGTGCCGAGCGCCGCGCGCACGTAGTCGCGATCGCCGACGGACACGCCGCCGGTCGTGATCACGGCGTCGTGATCCATCGCGCTCGCGATCATCGCCGCCATCGCGATCGGATCGTCCTTCGCGATCCCGAAGTAGTGCGCGCTGCCGCCGCACTGCTCGACGAGCGCGCCGAGCATGTGCGACGACGAGTCGACGATCTGGCCGGGCAGGGGCTGCGTCGACAGATCGACGAGCTCGTCGCCGGTCGTGATCAGCGCGACGCGCGGGCCGCGCCGCACCGACACCTCGACGAGCCCGAGCGCGGCGAGCAGCGCGAGCTCGCCGGCGCCGAGCCGCGAGCCACCGGTCACCGCGATCTCGCCGGGCGCGATGTCCTCGCCCGCGCGCCGGATGTTGTCGCCGGCCGGCGACGCCGGCAGCGTGACGTGCTGCCCCTCGGCGTCGGCGGTCGCGTCCTCCTGGATCACGACGGTGTCGAGCCCCGGTGGCATCGGCGCGCCGGTGAAGATCCGGATCGCGACGCCGGGCGGCGGCTCGTCGGTCATCACCTGGCCGGCGGCGACGCGGCCCGCGACCGGCAGCGTGGCCGGCAGCTCCGCCGCGCGCGCCGCGTAGCCGTCCATCGCCGAGTTGTCGAAGATCGGCAGCGCCCGGGCCGCGCGCACCTCGTCGGCGAGCACGCGCCCGCGCGCGTCGCGCAGCGGCACCCGCTCGACCGGCAGCGGCTCGATGCGCTCGGCGACGGTGCGGGCGGCGTCCTCGACGGAGAGCATGTCTCGTTTTACTCGGGATGGAGGCCGAAGATCAGCTTGCCGATCGGATGATCGCCCGAGCCGTGGCTGACGCCGACCCCGGCGTTCAGGTCCCACCACGAGCCGCGGTAATCGACGACGGCGAACGCGCGGACGACGCCGGAGTCGAGCGCGTCGACCGGGCCGAATCCGCCGTAGCCCTCGACGCCGACCATCGCGCGCTCCCCGACGACGACCGCGAGCTTGGCCGCGGGCTCGAGCTGCGGGTGGCCGGCGAGCGAGCCGCCGAGATCGGTCGCGACGATCGGGTTGATCGCGGCGTACAGCCGTCCGGCGCGCAGGTCGACGACCGGCCGCACCTCGCTGCCCCACACGTTCGGCTCGAACTGCGACGGCACCGCGCTGACCTCGAAGTTGATCGCGAGGCCGAGGTGGTCGCTCCACACGCGCCGCGGCCAGCGCAGCTTCGCGCGCAGCTTGATGCCGGCGTACGCGAGATCGCCGGTGGTCGTCAGCGACGTCTGGAAGTAGCCGCCGAGCTCGAGCCAGCCGGCGAGGCCGTAGTGCGGTTCGAATGTCAGGTGCGTCTCGTCGGGCGCGTCGTGGATCAGGTGGTGGTTGAGGTGGAGCTCGAGCCCGGCCTCGCCGTCGGGCGCGACCTCGGCGTCGTAGACCTGGATCTCGAACTCGTCCTGCGCGCGCGCCGCGGGCGCGGCGAGCACGATCGCGACCGCGAGCGCGCGCTTCACCACAGCTCGCCCGCGATGAACGTGACGCCGGCGAACGCGCTCGCGACGCGCGTCGCGGTGAGGCCCACATCCGGGCCGGCATCGAGCACGATCCACCAGCGCGGCTGGTAGCTCACGGCCGCGAGGATACCCGCGTCGCGCGGCGCGATCGGCGCGGCATCCGAGAACGTGTAGCCTTCGAGCATCGCGCCGAAGCCGGCGCCGAGCGGCGTCGACAGCGCGAGCGCGGTCCAGGCCTGCGTGATCGTCGTGGCGTCGAGCCGCCACGCGCTGAGGCCGAGGTTCCAGTCGGCGTGCAGCCAGCCGAGGTCCTTCGTCACGTACGCGATCGCGAGCGCGTCGTACGTGCGCAGGTAGCCGCTCGCCGCGAACGTCGGCACGCTCGCGGTCGCCGACAGCGAGATCGACGGCACGTGCGCGGTCTGGCGACGCAGCTGCACCTTGAGGCCCGCGGTGACGTCGTCGAGATAGTGCGCGTCGCCCTGCAGCGTCGGGCCGTTCGAGCCGACCTGCAGCTGCGCCCACGGCGCGAGCGTCAGCTTGACGAGGAACGGCAGCGAGCTCTGGTTCACGCCGCCGGCGAGCCGGCGATAGAGGTAGCCACTCTCGATCTCGAGCACGCCGGGCGGTACGAAGTCGGCGGTGCACGCGATCGTCGGCCGGCACGGCAGCGCGGTGTAGTCATCCGCGTGCGCCACGCCCGCGACCGCCAGCACGACGATCACCGCGCGCATCAAAATTCGGCGTGGAAGCGAGCGTTGAAGATGTGCACCGGCCCGCGGTCGACGTTGAACGCCGGGTGGACGATGAACTGGTAGTCCGCCGACAGCCAGATCGAGCTGGTCAGGTTCGCGCCGTAGAACGCCTCGGTCACGGTCTCGGTGCCGGGGGTCAGCTTGCCGTCGCCGATGAAGCCGTCGACGCCGCCGAGCTTCAGGTACGTCGCGTGCGCGTCGGAGATGCCGCCGGCGCCGAACCCGAAGCCCGCGTAGTCGTTGCGGCGGCACCACGGCTTGCCGCCGGCGAGCACGCCCAGCGAGATCGAGCGGTCGGTCGGCGTGAACGCGTACACCTCGGAGTCGCCGTCCGCGATCATCGCGCGCAGGAACACGCCGAGCTCGCTCGTGATCGCCTGCTCGGCGTTGATGCCGATACCGGTCTTGTCGTCGGGCTTGCGCACCCAGCACAGATCCGGGGCGTTCGGATTGATCGAGCCGTAGTGAAACAGCCCGGCGCTGCCGCACTCGGCGGCGCTCTTGGTCGGATCGGCCTCGAACGCGAGCGTCGCGTCGGCGAACCGACCCATCACCTCGTGGTTGTGGAACGCGAGCACGTCCAGCTCGCCCGGCTGGCCGAGCAGCGTGTGGTGGTGCTCGAGCTCGATCTGATCGCCGTAGTACTTCCAGAATTCGAGATCGAGATCGGCGCCGTTGGGCTGCTCGGGCGGCGTCGCGCGTGCGACGCGCAGCGCCCAGTCATCGAAGTACGCCTCGGCGACCGCGCCGTAGGTGTAGCCGCGAGTGTCGGCGGCGAAGTCGTACGGCGCGTAGGTCATGAACGCCATGTCGAACAGCTGGCGGCGCAGATCGCCGGCGTACGAGTTCTTGTCGAAGAAGTCCAGCACGCTGAACCTGCCGACCGTCAGCACGATCCGCCGCCGATCGAGCGCCGGCTTGCCGAGCGCGAGCGGGTTCGACACCACCGGGTCGCTGCCGCCGCCGAGCTCGAACGTCTGCTGCAGGTAGAGCCGGCCGATGTAGAACACCGGCGACGGC
>JBLMXA010000284.1:0-6736 GCA_050257515.1 Acidobacteriota bacterium
GGCGGCGGCCGGGCGCTGCTCGGGCAGCGGGGCGTCCTCGGCGCGCCGGTCCTTCGCGAGCCCCCAGTCGACGACGAACGCGCCGCCATCGTCGTCGAGCATGATGTTGCCGGGCTTGAGGTCGCGGTGGATCACGCCCTCGCCGTGCGCGTAGCCGACCGCGTCGGCGATGATCGCGACCGCGGGAAGCAACGCGAGCCGGCCGGCGAGCGCGGGGGTCACGTCGAGGACCGCGCGCAGCGAGCGCCCGGCGACCAGCTTCATCGCGTAGAACGGCTCGCCGCTCGGCCACCGGCCGACCTCGTGCACCGGCACGATCGCGGGATGTTGCAGGCGCGCGGTGATCCGCGCCTCGAGCCGGAATCGCGCCTCCAGCTGCGCGTTGCTCGCGTGCAGCTGCTTGATCGCGACCTCGCGGTCGAGCCGGCGATCGCGCGCGCGCAGCAGCCGTCCGAAGCCGCCGCGCGCGAGCTCCTCGCCCAGCTCGTAGCAGCTCGGATCGACGACCGGCAGCTCGGCGTCGGCGAGCGCCGGCGCGTCGGCGGGGAGCGTGTCGGCGTCGCCCACGCCTCCATGTTACAGCTCGCGCGACAGGATCTGCTTGAGCTTGCCGCGCGCGCGCACGAGACGCGTGCCGACGGTGTTCACCGGGAGCGCGAGCTCGCCCGCGATCTGCGCGTACGACCACCCCGCGAGGTGCAGCTCGTAGACCCGGCGGAACGGCTCGTCGAGCTGCGCGACGGCGGCGGTGAGGTGCGCGGGCGTGAGCCGGTCCCAGCACGGCGCCGCCACGGGCTCGGGCTCGGGCGCGGGCAGGTCGTCGACGTCCTCGCTCGCCGGCGCGCGCGCGGCGCGCTGCGCGTCGATGAAGCGGTTGCGGAGGATGCGCGCGAGCCAGCCGAGGCGCTTGCCTTGCTCGGTGTAGCTCGGCGACGCGCGGAGCGCGCGCTCGAGCGTGTCCTGCACGAGATCGTCGGCATCGGGACCGTTGCCACACAGCTTGCGAGCGAGCGCGGCGAGGTGGGCGACGTCTTCGGAGAGAGCGATCGCGGTCATGCCGGCTGCGGATTGCAGCGCGCGGTCCAGCCCGATCGCGTGTGCTTACGGACGCTTGCGCGATGCGGCGACGGCACGTGCCAGGCCGCTGGCACCGCCGTGCCAGCTAGCCGCCGCGGCGCGCGAGCAGCCGGCGCAGCTGCGTGCGGTGCAGGCCGAGCTCGCGCGCGGCCTGGCTCACGTTACCGGCGTTGCGCGCGAGCGCCGCGTCGATCGCGGCGTCGTCGATCGCGGCCGGTGCCGCCGCGGCCTCACCCTCGAGCGGGCGGCCCGCGTCGTCCGCGAGGTGCGCGGCCTCCACGCGCGTCGCGCCGGCGGTGCGCGCGCGGCGCGCGGCATCGGCGACCTCGGTGACGAGCTCGCGCACGTTGCCGGGCCACGGCCGCAGCAGCGCCGCCTCGACGAGCGAGGCGTGGGCCGCGAGCTGCGCGGGCTGGCGCGCGAGCGCGCCGCACACGAGCCACGGGAGGTCCTCGGGCCGCTCGCGCAGCGCCGGCAGCGCGACCGCGGGCCGCGCGAGCCGGAAGTAGAGGTCCTGGCGGAACTTGCCGGCGGCGACCGCCGCGCGCAGATCGACGTGCGTCGCCGAGCACACGCGGACGTCGATCGCGCGCGGCCTGGTGGCGCCGAGCGCCAGCACCTCGCGGCTCTCGAGCGCGCGCAGCAGCTTGGCCTGGACGTCGAGCGACAGCTCGGCGATCTCGTCGAGCAACAGCGTGCCGCCGTCGGCGGCCTGCAGGTGGCCCTCGGTGTCGGTGTCCGCGCCGGAGTACGCGCCGCGGCGCGCGCCGAACAGCAGGCGCTCGGCGAGCGAGGCGGGCAGGGCGGCGCAGTTGACGGCGACGAACGGGCCGCTCGCGCGCGGGCCCTCGGCGTGGAAGTGCCGCGCGGCGAGCTCCTTGCCCGAGCCGGTCTCGCCGGTCAAATGCAGGCCGCTGCCGTCGCGCGCGGCCGCCGCGATCGCGTCGTAGGCGGCGCGCAGCGTCGGCCCGATCACGGCATCGCCGTCGAGCTGGACGGCGCCGTCGACGAGCGGCGACACGTCCGCGACGAGCACGGCGATCGTGTCGCCGGCGCGGACGACGCGGACGGCGCGCGGCGCATCGCCGAGCGGCAGGCCATCGCCCGTCGAGCCGTTGCGGCTGCCGAGGTCGCGCGCAGTGAGCGCGCCGCCGTCGCGCGCGAGCTCGACGTGACGACGCGACAGCTTCGGATCGCTGACGACGAGGCTGGCGTCGTCGCCGCGGCCGAGCGTCAGCGTGCCGCGCGCGAGCGAGCGCGCGAGCAGCACGGGGCGGTTCGCGTAGACGACGGCGACGCCGGGCGCCGGCTTGCGTGCGCGGCGCTCGCCCTGACGCGACTGCTCGAGCGTCTCGTCCGCCACCGACGGCGACTATACGCAACGCGCGAACCCGTGTGGGTCATTCCGCGTGTCTGCACGACCACATCGCCGCACAACCTCGCGAGACCAGCCGGTTGCTCCCGTGGCACGCGCGATGCTCTAGCGATGGCTCGGTCCACAAGGGGGCCACCAATGAAGTCACATCTGTCTGCGATCCTGTTTGCTCTGACCGTGTCGGCGTGCGGTGGCGACGAGGCGACGAAGTCGGCGCCTCCGATCACCTCGTCCCTGCCGACGGTCGTCTCCGATGCGGGCGTCGCGCCCGTGCCCGCCACCGTCGTGCAGCCGGTCGAGCAGCCGAAGACCGACATGGCCGTCGACGTCGCGCCGTTGCCGACGAAGTTCGACGACGCGCTCGCGCAGGGCCGCGAGCTGATGAGCAAGGGCGATCACGTCGGCGCCAAGGAGATGTTCGACGCCGCGATCAAGCTCGACAAGCGTCGCGCCTAGCCGCACATGGAGCTCGCGCGCCTGTACCTGACCACGGGCGACAAGGGCCTCGCGGTCGCCGCCGCCAACCGCGCGGTCAAGCTCGCGCCGGACTCGAGCCAGGCGTGGAACACGAAGGGCCGCGCCGAGCTGAACCGCTTCGCGTACGACAACGCGATCGAGGCGTTCACGAAGTCGGTCGAGCTCAACGGCGACAACGTGTGGGCGTGGAACAACCTCGGTTACACGTACCTGCAGCTCAAGAAGTACGACGACGCGGTCACCGCGCTCACCGAGGCGACGACCCGCAAGGGCGCGACCGGCTACATGTTCAACAACCTCGGCACCGCGCTCGAGCAGCTCGATCGGCTCGACGAGGCGCGCGTCGCGTTCGACAGCGGCGGCAAGCTCGGCTCGCAGGAGGCCGCGGCGAGCCGCAAGCGCCTCGAGGGCGTGAAGTCGATCGCGGTCGCGAAGGAAGAGCAGGAGACCCAGAAGATCGACGACAAGGACGGGTACGAGCTCAACGAGGGCCAGACCGACGAGGATCAGGCGATCGGGTCGGGGTCGGGGTCGGGCTCGGGCTCGGGCTCGGATTCGAGCGACACCGAGACGAACTGCTCGGGGCGAGCTCCGAGCGTCTCCCCGATCAGCCGGCGGGGTGGTACTCGCCGAACCTCTGCCGGAGGACATCGGCGATCTCGCCCACCGTCGCCATCGCCTTCACGGCGCCGACGATCGGCGGCAGCAGGTTGTCGGTCCCCGCCGCCGCGTCCGCGAGCGCCTGCAAAGCGCGCGCGTGCTCGGCGGCGTCGCGCCTGGCGCGCAGCGACGCGACGCGGGCGCACTGCGCGCGCTCGAGCTCGGGATCGATCTTCGCGACCGGCACCGGCTCCTCGTGGTCGACGACGTAGTCGTTGACGCCGACGACGATCCGCTGCTTCGCCTCGACGGCGCGCTGGTGCTCGTAGGCGCGCCGCTCGATCTCCTTCTGCGGGAAGCTCTGCTCGATCGCGGCGACCATGCCGCCGAGCTCCTCGATGCGCCGGAGGTAATCGTTCGCGCGGCGCTCGATCTCGTCGGTCAGCGTCTCGACCGCCCACGATCCGCCGAGCGCGTCGATGAAGTCGGCGACCCCGCTCTCGTGCGCGATCACCTGCTGCGTGCGCAGCGCGATCCGCGCGGCCTCCTCGGTCGGCAAGCCGAGCGCCTCGTCGTAGCTGTTCGTGTGCAGCGACTGCGTGCCGCCGAGCACCGCCGCGAGCGCCTGGATCGTCACGCGCACGACGTTGACGAGCGGCTGCTGCGCCTGCAGCGTGACGCCCGCGGTCTGCGTGTGGAACCGCAGCATCTGGCTCTTCGCCGACCGCGCGGCGAACCGCTCCTTCATGATCTTCGCCCACATCCGGCGCGCGGCGCGGAACTTCGCGATCTCCTCGAGGAAGTTGTTGTGGACGTTGAAGAAGAACGACAGCCGCGGCGCGAAGTCGTCGACGGCGAGGCCCGCCTTCAGCGCCGCATCGACGTACGCCACGCCGTCGGCGAGCGTGAACGCGACCTCCTGCACGGCATCCGCGCCGGCCTCGCGGATGTGATAGCCGCTGATCGACACGGTGTTCCACTGCGGCACCTCGCGGCTGCAGAACGTGAACGTGTCGGTGATGAGCCGCATCGAGCCGGCCGGCGGGTAGATGTACGTGCCGCGCGCGATGTACTCCTTGAGGATGTCGTTCTGGATCGTGCCGCGCAGCTGGCCGCGCGACACACCCTGCTCCTCGCCGACCGCGATGTAGAGCGCGAGCAGGGTCGCCGCCGTCGCGTTGATCGTCATCGACGTCGACACCTCGCCGAGCGGGATGCCGTCGAACAGCACGCGCATGTCCTCGAGCGAGTCGATCGCGACGCCGACGCGGCCGACCTCGCCGCGCGCCATCGCGTGATCGCTGTCGCGGCCCATCTGCGTCGGCAGGTCGAACGCGACCGACAGGCCCTTGCCGCCGTGCGCGAGCAGGTACTTGTAGCGGCGGTTCGACTCGGCCGCGGTGCCGAAGCCGGCGTACTGGCGCATCGTCCACAGCTGGCCGCGGTACATCGTGGGCTGGACGCCGCGCGTGAACGGGAACTCGCCCGCGGGCGTCGCGTCGCCGCGGGCATCGCCGGGCCCGTAGGCGCCCTTGATCTCGATGTCGGCGTCGGTGGCGAACCGGGTCTTGCGCAGCTTCGTCACGCGCCGTGTGTATCAGATCGTGTACGATCAGGCGATGCGAACGGCCCTCGGGGTCCTTGCGATCTGCGCCGTCGCCGCGCTCGCGGTGTACGTGTTTCAGCGACCCACGATCGGTCGCGGGGACGCGTTCGCGGCGCAGTTCATCGACGACCACCCGACGGTCAAGACGATGACGTGCGACGACAAGTACGTGATCGGCGTCGACGGAGCTTCGTTCCACTGCGCGGTCCTGATGAAGGACGGCGACAGCGAGCGCGTGTCGGTGAGCCTCGATCGCGGCGGGACGTACCGGCTGTTTCCGATCCAGTCCGAGCACCCCGAGCACCACGACGTCCCGGCGTCGTCCGACCCCTGGGAATAGCTTTCAGGGTTGTGCTATAGGCGTGCGAGATGCCGAATTACGCGAAGCTTCACGATCTGATCAGCCATCGCGTGACGATCGAGTACGACACCGGTGCGCGCGTCAGCGGCTACCTCGCGTCGTGCCAGCCGAGCTCGGGCCCCGTCGAGTTCGTCGTGCTGTCCGATGCCAAGCTGGTCGACTCGCAAGGCCGCGTCGTGCGCGAGGCCGACGAGCTGACGCTGTGCCCGAACGTGCTGACGTCGATCGCGCTCGACGAGGGTCCGCGCGGCCGCGACGTGCGCGGGTAGCGAGTGGCGCTTCGCTGCGCGGTGTGCGGCCGGACGTCCCCCGACCGTTCGGTGCGCTGCGAGTGCGGGTACAACTTTCACACCGGCGAGCTCGAGGAGTCGATCGCGCTCGCGCGCTCCCAGGAGCACCAGCTACGAGCCGGCCGGAGCATCGGCCGCGGCATCGTGATGCTCGCGGCGATTCCGGTCGCGACCGTGGTGTTCTGGGTCCTGTGCGTGGCACTCGACACGATCGCGCCGATGATCGCCGGCGTGATCGTCGACTTGCTGCTGGCGGTCGGTGGCCTCGGCAGCATCGGCTCCGGCGTCGCGTCGCAGGTCAACGCGCGGCGCGAGCTGCGGGCCGTGCGCGAGCGCCGCCGGCTTCCCGAGGCGCGCGTCGTGTCGGACGAGTGACGCTTACCCCTCGCCGAGCGTCCCGCCGAACTTCTCGACGAGCAGGTCGTCGTGGCGGTCGGCGTTCGACGTGACGCGGCGGATGATGTCGACGAGCTCGCTGCGGTCGAGATCGAGCGTCGAGCGCTCGGCGACCAGCACGACGCGATCGCCGTCGAGCGCGAACGCGTTGCCGCACAGCGAGAGGTTGAGCTCGAGCAGGTGCGAGAACAGCGCAGCGCGATCGACCTTGTCGTCGAGCGCCATCACGATCGACGACAGCCGCAGGTGCGTGAACTCGGGGCGCGCGAGCAGCTGGATCGTCGCGGTCGCCGAGCCCTTCTGGATCCGCCATGCCTGCACCGCGCCCGGCAGGTCGATGCGGCGCGTGTCGGGCGGCTGGTAGCCGAGCTCGCCGAGGGCCTCCTCGACGAGCGCGATCGTCGAGGTAAGGTTGCTCTCCCGCTGGTTGGCAAACAGGGCCTGCGCCATGCAGATCTCAGACTAACATTCCTGTCGCGCGATGAGTGAGTCCGAGTCCGAGTCCGAGTCCGAGTCCGAGCCCGAGCCCGAGCCCGAGCGCGACGCCGAGCCCG
>JBLMXA010000285.1:0-9063 GCA_050257515.1 Acidobacteriota bacterium
GCCGCATCTCCTACGCAGGGTCGGAAGCCGGGTAAGTCGGCCAGCAACGAATCGACGCGTGCGCGTAAAACGTCGCTTCGTTGCCGGCCCGAGAGCGTCGGAACCGCATGCGAGCGGCCGGGGGGCGCGCCGCTCGCGCGCGCTCACGGCGTGAACGTTGCCGCGCACAGGGTGACGTTGTAGGGCGTATCGGTCGTCGACGTGTTGTACGCCCCGACCCACAGCCAGTAGCGGCTGTTCGGCGATACCGCGAACGTCGCGAACTCGCCACCGCCGTTCTGCGCGGTCGCGGAGGACGCGATCGGGAACGTCCCGCCCTCGGCAAACAGGTAGTAGTCGAGATCCGCCGTGGTGCCCGCCCAGTCGACGCGGACCGCCAGCTGGTTCGTGGTCGAGTCCGTCTGGATCGAGTAAGTGTCGCGGTCGTTGTAAGAGTCGACGGGCGCGATCAGCGCCGAGTCTCCCTGGATCAGGTAGCTCGCGCCCGAGACCAGCTGCGAGGTCATCTGTTCGGGAGCGTCGGTGGTGGATGCCGTGAGCGACTCGTAGGGCCACGACGAGTAGTCGATGGCGATCATGTCGTTGCCGACGCTGCTGGATCCGTCGTTCGCTTCCGTGTAGTTGGCGGCGCCGGTCGAGCTCGGACATCGCGTGCTCGGCGAGTCGCTCGCGATGCTGATGGTGTACGCCAACGGCGCAGCGATGCCCTGGTTGTCGTATGCCTCGACGCTGAGCTCGTAGGCTCCAGCGGGAAGGTGCCCGCTGAAGACGCCCTGGTTGTAGATGAAGTAGCCGCCACCGGCCGTCGTGCTCGTCGTCGAGTTGTAGGCCCACACGCCCACGGTCGAGACGGTCTGCAGCGATCCGGTCAGGTGCACGATCACGTCGGCGTCGGCCGAGAGCGTCAGGCCGTAGGTATCGATGTCGATCGCGTAGTCGCTCGCATCGAAGTGACCGCTGTCGAGCTGACCGCAGATCGAGAGTGCCGTACCCGAGAACGTCAAGCCGGTGCTCTCGAGCGAGTAGCCGCTCGCCGCGCGGTAGTCGTTCGTCGAGTCGTGCAGCTCGGAGTAGTCGCAGGCTCCGACCGCAGCCTGCGTCCCTGTGGGGGACGATGCGCCCCCGAGGGCGCCAGGCTGGATCGACGGCGGTGGCTCGTCGGGGGGAGCCTCGGAGGTGGTGACGCAAGCGGTGATGGCGAGGAGGAGGGAGTATTGAACGCGCATGCTCGAGGGGTCGGCCTTCGTCGCGATGCGCTTTATGTAGGGAAGTTGGGTTTTCGATCACGGCCGCCGGCCGCCGTCGCCCGGCGCGACGCAGCTCGCTTGCAGTCGCCGCTTACTTGCCCCACGCCGTCGGCGTGTCGGACATCACGAACTCCAGCGTCTGGGCGGTGGCGAGCTGCGAGTGATCGATCACCGCGCCGGCGTCGGCGCCGTCGATCGTCAGCGAGCGCACGTACATGCCGCTGCCCTTCGCGTCGATCGCGAGCTCGTGATCGCCGACGACCACGCGCGCGTGCGGGAACCTCGGCGCGCCGACGATCCAGCTCGAGCTGCCGGCGACCGGGTAGAAGCCGAGCGTCGACAGCACGTACCACGCGCCCATCGTGCCGCCGTCGTCGTTGCCGGGCACGCCGTCGGGCTGGTCGGTGTAGATCGTGTCGACGAGCCAGCGCGCCCACTTCTGCGTGAGGTCGGGCCGCCCGAGCTGCGCGAACACGAACGCGGCGTCGAGGTCCGGCTCGTTGCCGGCCCAGTAGTACGGTCGCGGGAAGTTCGCCGCCGACGGATCGGCGGTCTTCCAGTCCTGCTGCGTCAGCTCGAACATCATCTCGAGCTTGGCGACCGCCGCGTCGGCGCCGCCGAGCGTGTCGGCGAGCGTCTGCGGGTCGTGGTTGCCCGCCATGAACAGCGACTGCCACGCGTTCGCCTCGGCGTAGTCGTTCGACATCGCCGTCGGATCGAACGCGGTCGTCGGGAAGCTGCCGTCGGCGTTGCGCGCGCGCAGAAAGCCGACGCTCGGATCGTAGAGCATCGCCCAGCTGTGGCTGCGTGCCTCGAGCAGGTCGGCGGTCGCGGCGTCGCCGGCGGCGCGCACGAGGTTCGCCGCGGCGAAGTCGTCGGCCGCGTACTCGATCGTCAGCGACGCCGAGCGGTTCACGCTCGCCGGCACGTAGCCGTACTGCAGGTACTCGGCCTCGCGATCGCGGCCGCCGCCGCCCTGCGCGAGCTCGTGCTGCAGCACCGACATCATGCCGGCATCGACGACGCCGCCGCGCATGCGCTCGTCGGCGAGCACGACCTCGCCGCTCGCGCCGAGCATCGTGCCGGTCTCGCCGATCGCGAGCGGCCACTTCGGGAACGCGCCGAGCTGCGTGCCGAACGCCTCGATCGAGTACGCGGTGTCGCGCGCGCTCGCCGGCGCGAGCCAGCCGTACAGCGGCTCGACCGTGCGGTACGTGTCCCACAGCGACAGGTCCGACATCTGGTGATAGCCGGTCGCGGTCGCCGGTGCGGTCGCGCCCGCCAGCTGGTACGTGCCGTCCGCGTCGTCGATCACGCTCGGCATCAGGAACGCGTGGTAGAGGCTCGTGTAGAACGTGCGGCGCTGCGCGTCGGTGCCGCCGGTGAGCAGCACCGTGCCGAGCTTGGCCTCCCACGCGTCGTGCGTCGCCGCCGCGATCGCGTCGAAGTCGAGCGAGGACGCCTCGGCGTCGAGGTTCCTGCGCGCGCCGTCCTCCGACACCAGCGACAGCCCGATCGCGAGCGTCGTGGCGCCCGCGGGCACCGCGAGCGCGGCGCCGGTCGCCCACGCCTGGTGCGTGAACGGCACGCTCGCGCGCGCGACGAAGTACAGCGTGTAGCCGCCGAACCCCGCCGACATGCCGCCGAGGTGATGGAGCTGGCCGGTGACCTCGCGCGCCGCATCGTCGACCGCGATCGTCGCCGCGTCGACCTTGCCGCCGTCGAGCACCTTCGCGAGATCGATCACGAGCGTGCCGGCGCTCGGCAGCGTGTAGCGGTGCACGGCGACCCGCGGCGTCGCGGTCAGCTCCACCTCGATCCCGTTCGCGAGCGTCACCTGGTAGTAGCCGGCCTCGGCGTGCTCGTCGGCCTTCGCGAACGGCGTCTCGTAATCGACGACGCTCGTCTTGCTCGCGTCGAACGCGAGCGTCGGCATCACCGACAGGATGCCGTAGTCGGTCGCGCCCGCGCCGTGGAGGTGCAGCGACGAGAACCCGCGGATCTTGTCGTCCTGGGAGAAGTAGCCGGAGAAGTGCTGGAACGACGCGGTGCCGTACGGGCCGCTCGTGTCGGGCGCCGGCTTCGCGAGCCCGTGGGGTGCGGCGGCGCCGACGAAGCAGCTGCCGTAGTTGTAGCCCAGGCCGCCGGTGCCGATCCGCGGGTCGACGTACGCGACCGGATCGGTGACCTCGGGCGCGATCGGCGCGACGTCGTCGCCGCACGCGGCGAGCACGGCCAGCGCGAGCCACATCCTCCTCATCGCGCGCGAATGTACAGGTATGCTCGCGCGGTCGATGACGAAAAAGCACGATTCGCCGTTCGGCAAGCTCGAGGCGCTGCGCGACCAGCTCCCCGCCGGCCCGGCGCCGAAGCCGCCGCCGCCGCCGAAGGGCCCGGCGCGCGCGGTCGTGCGGCTCGAGCGCAAGCAGCGCGGCGGCAAGGAGGTGACCGTCGTCGAGAAGCTCGGGCTCGCTCCCGCGGCGCTCGAGACGTGGTGCCGCGAGCTCAAGCAGGCGCTCGGCTGCGGCGGCTCGGTCGAGGGCGACGCGATCGTGCTGCAGGGCGACCTCCGCCCGCGGCTCCCCGCGGTGCTCGCCGGCAAGGGTGTCGGCAAGGTCACGACCGGCTAGTCGGCTAGCCACGCGTGGGGTCAGGCCTTCCAGTCGTCTGGAAGATCCAGTTGGCACTACAAGGCTTTCGACGCGTCGCGTTGGCGATCGGCCCGGCTAACCGACAGTAACCTCGCGCGCTACACGCCCGGACGAGTCCGGACGAGCTGGCCTCGGCCTTGCTGATAGAGCCGCTCAGCCATGCGCAACCTCCTCACCTTCGCTACGGGCCTCACCCTCCTCGCAGCGTCCGGCTGCACCGACGGACCCGGCGTGCTCGCCGATCCGCCGCTGCTCACCGTGACGTCGCCGGCGCGCAGCCTCGTCCAGGACCACACCGGCAAGCTGAGCGTCACAGGCACCGTGACCCCGAACGCGCAAGGTGACGCGGTCAAGAGCGTGACCGTCAACGGCGTGACCGCGATCTTGAACGCCGACGGCACGTTCAGCGCACAGGTCGACGTCCAGCCCGGCGCGTCGCTGATCCAGACCGTCGCGACCGACGTCAAAGGCACGGTCGCCACCGACACGCGCTCGGTCGAGGCCGGCGAGCTGCGCACGCCCGGCCAGATGCTGCCGAGCGCGATCGCCGCCGACCTGTCGCCGCAGGCGTTCGCGAAGATCAGCGATCTCGCGGGCACGATGATCAAGGCGGAGGACTTCACGAAGCTGCTCGCGCCGATGCAGCCGATGCTCAACACCGGCGGCTCGTGCCTCGGCGCGAAGGTCTACGTCGACTCGCTGACGATGACCGACGCGCACATCTCGCTCGTGCCGGTCGACGGCGGCCTGTCGTTCTCGCTCGAGGTCGACGGCCTCGACGTCAACAGCCACGCCGACTACCACGTCGCGTGCATCGGCGGCAGCGACACGTTCGAGATCACGGCCGATGCGGTCTACGTGTCGGGCACGCTGAACGTCGCGCCGAACGGCATGATGGGCTTCACGACGACGCTCGTCAGCCCGAACGTCAACATCACGAACCTCAACGTGTCCGCGTCGGGCCTGCCCGGCGCGATCCTCGACCTCATCGACATGAACGGCCTGATCTCGACCGTGATCTCGAAGGGCGCCGAGATGTTCATGGGCCCGATGATGAACAAGGCGCTCGGCGCGCTCGCCGGCCCGAAGATGCTGAGCCTCGGCGGCAAGCAGATCACGTTCCAGATCTCGCCGTCGGACGTCGAGTTCACGCCGTCGGCGGGCCTCGTCGTGCTCGACACGCAGATCGCGATCGGCGGCACCGAGGCGGCGAAGTTCGTGTTCACCCCGAACGGCAGCCCGACGTTGAACCCGGGCATGGGCATGCAGCTCGGGCTCGCCGACGACCTCGCGAACGACATGATGTCGCAGATCACCACGCTCGGCATGCTGAACCTGTCGATGCCGACGACCGGCGGCACGTTCGACTCCGCGACGATGGCCGCGACCTCGCCGCCGATGATCAGCGCCGATCCGGCCGACGGCAAGATGCGCATGATCCTCCCCGACATGAAGGTGACGTTCACGCAGGCCGGCACGCCGGTCGCGTCGGCGGCGCTCAACGCGAAGATCGCGCTCGACGTCGCGCCCGCGAGCAACGGCTCGGCGATCGCGATCCAGCTCGGCAAGCCCGAGATCGACATCGACGTCACCGACGACATCCCGAACGAGACGCGGTTCACGAAGGACGATCTCGGCAAGGCGGTCGAGCTCGCGCTGCAGAGCCAGATCGCGTCGATCAGCGCGCTGCTCGGCGGCATCCCGCTGCCCGCGATGGACGGCCTGCAGATGTCGAACCTGTCGATGGGCGCCGACTCCGGCTACGTGATGGTCAAGGGCGACCTGAAGTAGCGCACGACCACCACAGCAGCGCGAGCACGACGACCGTCGCTGCGGCCACGATCCACGACGCGCGCTTCACGCACGGTTGGACTCCGCCCGCGCCCGCCGGGATGGCCGCGCTGCAGGTGCGATAGAGTCGGCGCATGGCGGGCAAGCAGAAGCCGAAGGCCAGGCCGAAGAAGAAGCCGGCGAAACCCAAGCCGAAATCGCAGCGCAAGGCCTCCAGGGCGCGACGCCCCAAGCCCGAGCGGCGGGGCCCGGAAATGCTCGGCACGATCACCGTGCCGACCGGCAAGCTCGCCGTGTTCGACGTCGGCCTCGTCGGCTACTTGCCGCGCGAGGCGCTCGAGCCGCAGCTCGTCACCTGCGAGGTGCCCAGCGGCCGCGAGCTGCTGGTCGTCGGCACGCGCGTCGGCAAGGGCCGCTTCGGCGACTGCTGGGATCACGTCGCGGTGAAGCTCGGCAGCGGCGAGATCGCGAGCTCGAAGAAGCTCGGCGAGGCGGGCGTCGACTTCGCGCGGCTCGTGTGCATGGACCTCGGCGCGCTGGATCACTGGCAGCACGAGGACAGCCTCGACGGCCGCGCCGACTTCGTGTTCTGGGGCCGCGATGCCGAGCTGCTCGCACAGGCGATGCGCGCGCCGGCGACGCCGGAAGGTCACGGCTGGATCGATCTGCCGGTCGCCGAGGCCGAGGCGAAGGCGCTGCAGGCAGAGCGGCTCAAGGAGGAGCACCACTGGCTGCTCGCGACCGACTTCCGCCCGCACTCGCACCACTTCCAGGCGCTCGCGGCCGCGCGCAGGAGCAAGCTCGGCGCCGGCACGATCGAGGTCGGCGGCGTGAAGGTGTGCCTGTTCTTCACGACGTGGGGCGACGGCGTGTTCCCGATCTTCGTCGATCTCGACGGCGCGAACGGGCCGGTGCAGGTGCGCGTGCAGCTCGCCTCGGCTACTTGATCACCGGCGCCGGCGACGCGTTCGTCGTCGCGAGCGTGTGGTTCGACTGGATGTAGCCGCCTCCGCCGCCACCTCCGCCGCCGGCGTTACCGGTCAGCGCGTTCGCACCGGGCTGCGCGGCGGTCGAGCCGGCGAAGCCGTTGCCGCCACTGCCGCCGCCGCCCGCGCCGGTGCCGCCGGGTGCCGCGGTGAGCGGGGTCGCCGGATCGGGATCGGAGCCCGACGAGCCAGCGGAGCCGCCGCTGCCACCCGCGCCGCCGCCGGCGCCGTTCGCGACGAGGAGCGCGCCGCTCGTGCCGATCGTGCTCGCGTGCAGCACGATCATGCCGCCGCTGCCGCCACCGCCGCCGCCGGCCGACTTGCCGCCGCCGACGCCACTCGCGCCCGACGCGTCGATCGTCGCGCCCGTCAGATCGATGCCGCCGCCGGCGACGACATAGACCGCACCACCGCCGGCGCCGCCGGTGCCGCCGGTCGCCCCGCTGGCGCCGCCGTCCTGGCCGGGGCAGCCGCCCTGCAGCAGCGTCGGCGACATCACCACCGGCGCCGCGCTGCCGGCGCCGCCGAACCCGGTGTCGCCGGTGCCGCCACCGCCGCCGGCGGTGACGAACGAGCCGCCCGCGCCACCGCCGCCGCCGTTGTTGTCCGCGCCGGGCGCGCCCGCGAACGCCGCGCACGCACCGGGCGCGTAGCCCGCACCGACCGACGTCGCGCCGCGCCGGCTCGACACGTCGAGCCCGGTGACCGTGATCGTATCGGCCGCGACGAGCACGAGCGGCCGGCCGCCGTGCGCGACGACCATCGGCACGTCGATCGTCGTGCCCGCGATCACGCACGCATCGGGCTGGCCGGCCGCCTTCCACGTCGGCGGCTGCATCGCGAGGCACAGCGGCGACAGATCGGTGTCGAGATCGGCGGTCAGCGTCACCGGCGCGGCCGGCGGATCGACGCACAGCGCGAACGTGTCGCTGCCGAGGCACAGCGCCGGCGCATCGACGGTGTCGATCGCGGCGTCGAGATACGCGCAGTAGTGATGATCGTCCGGGTGCTTCGCGCAGTACTCCGGGTTGACCTTGCTGCCGCACGCGGCGAGCGATGCGAGCGCGATCGCCGCGCGCATCAGAAGTGCCCCGCCCACCCGATCGTGCCGCCACCGGGGCCGATCGCCATGCTGACGTTGCGGCCCTTCGTCGCGTAGCGCCACAGCAGCACGCCGGCGGTGATCGACGCGACGCCCGCGACGGTGAAGATCACGCCGTCGCGTGTCGCATCGGGGTAGACGAGCGGCGTGTCGGGGCCGCCCTTGTGGCCGTAGTAGAAGAAGATGCCCGCGGGGATCGCGGCCGCGGCGCCACCGGCGACGAGCGCGACCGCCCACTTCATGCCCGCGTTCCACGGCGGTGGTGGAGGCGGCGGTGCGCGGCGCGCGGCGACCTCGACGACCGCGAGCGACACCTCGACGCTCGCGCCGGGCTCGATCTTGACGAGCTTGCTGTTCATGGTGACGCCGTCGCGCTGCAGGCTGATCTCGTGCGGCCCTGGCGCGACGTCCTTCGTCACCGGCGCCGCGCCGACCGCCTTGCCATCGATCGCGACGACCGCGCCCTCGGGCCGCGAGTGGATCTCGACGGAGCCCTTGCCGAGCCCGGTCGACGCCGCGAGGAACGTCATCAGCTGATCGACGGTCCCGCGCAGCGCGGCGTCGTCGCAGTGCTTGCACCACCGCTTCTCCGCGAACACGTCCTTGTCGCGCACGAACCAGTTGCCGGTCAGCGACACCTCGTGGGCATCGCCGCCGACGAGCTCGACGCGCACGAACACGAGGCTGCCGGCCTTGCTGCGCTGCTCGAACGTGCCGCGCGCGCACGTCACGTCCTCGACGACGAAGCAGTTGAGGAACGTCTTGGTCGCGTCGCGATCGAACGGCGCGGCGACGTACGCGTAGCCGTGCTGCTCGAGCCAGCCTTCGACCTGCCGCGCGACGTGCGGCTGCATCGCGGGCTCGCCGGCGATCACGACGCCGACCCCGCCGGCCTCGGAGCCCGCCCACGCCGCGCTCGACGTCGCCATCACGATCATTGCGGCGACGAGCGTACGCATCGGCTCCTCGCCGAGCATATCGCGATCCTCACTCGATCGCGTTGATCGTGACGACATCGCCGGGCGCGAGCTCGAGATCGGGCGCGGTACCGTCGACGATCTCGCGCACGGGCACGAGCCAGCGACGGTCACCGCGCTCGAGCGTCGCGACGTCGGCGGCGAGCCTCGTCGTGCCGCCGGCGAGCCGCAGCGCGCACGTCAGCGTGATGCCGGGCGCGTACGGGATCGCGCCCGGATGCGCGAGCTCGCCGAACAGCTCGACCGGACCGCCCGACGCCGAGCGCAGCGACGGGTGCAGCGGATAGTGCGGCGCCGCGGGCGCGCCGC
>JBLMXA010000286.1:0-10659 GCA_050257515.1 Acidobacteriota bacterium
ATCTGGGCCCCGTGATCGAGGCGCTCGCCGCCACCGCCGCGCTCCGGTCGACGCCGGAGGCGGCCGAGTGGTTGCGGGCGCAGCTCGAGCACGTGCGGACCGGGTTCCACGCCGCCTTCGCGCTCGCCGGCAGGCGGCTCGGAAAGACGCCGATCACGCGCGACGACGCGGCGCGGATCGCGCACGCCGGGCTGCTCGTGCCGGCCGGGATCGGCGCCGACGAGTGCGCGCGAGGCGCGCTCGTGCTCGCGGCGGTGTGGGCGATGGCGGCCGACGACCAGGTCGGCTTCGTGCGCGACTTGCTGCGCCGCGGCGAGCCGCGCGAGCGCCAGGCCGTGCTGCGCGTGCTGGCGGGGATGCCGGAGCCCGCGCGCTTCGCCGAGCTGGCGCTCGAGGCGTCGCGCTCGGCGATCACGTCGGTGTTCGAGGCGATCGCCTGCGGCAACGCGTTCCCGGCCCGGTGGTTTTCGGACGACGCCTTCGCGTACCTGGTGCTCAAAGCGGTGGCGCTGGGATTGTCAGCGGATCGCATCGACGGGCTCGCGGCGCGCTGGTGAATCCGGATCGCGGTGGTTAAGTTGAACGTAATGGGAAGCTCACCGTCTTCACGGTAGGAACACGGGAAAGCGCGATCGGATGCGGTTCAGGGCACAACTGGCCGCGGGTTACAGCGGTCTCCTGTTCGTGACGCTGGTCACCGGACTCGCTTCGGTGATCGCGCTGCGGGTGACGACCGCGCGCCTCGAGCACGTCGCCGGAGACCTCGGCGACGAGCTGACCGCGATCCAGAAGCTGCGGTTCCGCGCCGAGGATGCCGTCGCCGCCAGCCGCGGCTACCTGCTGACCGGCGACAAGACGGCCTCGGCGCGGTTCACCGACGCGGTCGCGTCGCTCGAGCTGGCGCTCGCCGAGCTGCACCGCGACCGCCACCAGCTCGTGTCCGGCGTCGCCGAGGTCGACATCGCGGTGCACCAGTACGTCGACGTCGCGCGCGCCGCGATGACCGCTCGCACCGAGACCACCGATCCGCGCGACGTCGCGCAGATGTTCGAGCAACGCGTCGCGCCGGCGCGCGACCGGCTCGAGCAGACGATCGCCGATTTCGTGCGGCGCGACCACGCCGCGTTCGAGCACGAATCGGGCCACGCGCACGAGGTCGCCGCGCGCATGCAGGGGATCGTCGTGCTCGCGACCGCGTTCGGGGTATTTCTCAGCATCGCGCTCGCGTGGGTGTGGATCCGCAGGCTCGCGCACCAGTACGCGCTCGAGCGCGATGCGACGGCCGCGGCGCAGCGTGCGGTCGCCGCACGCGACGAGATGCTCGCGATCGTGTCGCACGACCTGCGCAACCCGCTGTCGACGGTCGCGATGGGCGCGTCGCTGCTGCAGACCGATCCGGCGACGCCGCTCGCGCACAAGCACCTCGCCGCGATCGGCAACGCGGCGCGCCGGATGGAGCACCTGATCGGCGAGCTACTCGACGTCGCGAAGCTCGATTCGGGCAAGCTCGAGCTGCACGTCGAGCCGTGCCCGGTGTCGTCGCTGCTCGACGCGACGGTGTCGCTGTTCCAGACGCGGGCGGCCGAGGCGGGGATCGAGCTGCGCGCCGACGCCGCTCCGCAGCTGTCGGTGCTCGCCGATCGAGAGCGCGTGCTGCAGGTGCTGTCGAACCTCGCCGGCAACGCGTTCAAGTACACGTCGTCGGGCGGCAGCGTCACGCTGACCGCGCGCGAGGTCGACGGTGCCGTGCGCCTCGAGGTCACCGACACCGGGCGTGGCATCGCGGCCGACGAGGTGCCGCACGTGTTCGAGCGTTACTGGCAGGCGCGCGCGCGGGGCCGCGGCAGCCTCGGCCTCGGCCTCTACATCTGCAAGCAGCTCGTCGAGGCGCACCACGGCCGCATCGGGGTGCACAGCGAGACCGGCAAGGGCTCGACGTTCTGGTTCGAGCTGCCTACGTCGGCGGGGCTAGCCTCACGAGCAGCGCCGTGACGCCGAACGAGGCGACCGCGGGCAGCGCGAGCTCGATGCGCCCGAGGTTCGCGCACGCGAGCGCGTCGAGCAGCGAGATGCCCGCGACGAGCACCCGCACGCCTTCGGGCAGCCTGCGCGCGCGCAGGAGCGACACGCCGCGCACGGCCCACAGCAAGAACGCCGTGTAGATCGCGAGCGAGAACGTGTCGTGCGGGCGCGCGACGAGGAACGGCGCCGCGATCAGCGCGAGCGGCCACAGGTTCTCGAGGTCGACGAGGTTCGCGGCACGCGCCGCGTACGCGCAGCCGGCGAGATACACCGCGAGCAGCACCGCGCCGGCGGCGAGCGCCGGGCACACATCCGGGCGCACGAGCAGTCCGGCCGTCATGTACACGCCCGCGCGGCACAGCCCCATGACGACCGGCGCGTAGCGCACCTCGCGGTGGTACGCGTCGTAGAACACGATCAGCGAGCCGAGCGCGACCGCCGACAGCACGGGCTTCCAGCCGGCGCCAGCCGCGAGCGCCGCGATCGCGACCGCCGCGATGCCGCCGAGCAGCAGCGCGAACCCCGCGTCGAACACCACCGCCGCGTGCGCCTCGCCCGCCGGGATCGGCCGCTCGGGCCGGTGCGCGCGATCGTGATCGCGATCGAACGCGTCGTTGAGGAACATCCCCGCGACGTACATCGTCGCGAGCGCGAAGCACGCGAGCGCCAGCGTCGCCGGCGCCGGGCGCGCACCCGCGAGCGCGATCGCCGCGAGCACGTTCGACGCGATCGTCGGCACGTACGCCACCCGACCGAGCCGCAGCGCCGTCGCGAGCCTCACGCCTCGATCGTAACCGAACTCGTAAGCGTAAGCGCAAGCGTAAGCGTAAGCGGCTTCTCCGGATCGCTTACGCTTACGCTTGCGCTTACGCCTACGTGCGCGCGCGATTACGGCTTGGCTGGAACCCACACCGCCGCGCCGTCGACGACCTTCGTGACGAGCGCGGGCGGCTCGGTGTACGGGCTGCCTTCGAGGCGCACCCGGAAGAGCGCGAGCGGGCCGCCGGGCGGAGGCACCTCGACGTCGGCGGGAGCGGCCGTGGCGTCGGCGTCCTCGCCCTCGCTGCCCTCGGCGGGCTCGGCGGGGTGCGCCGGCTTCTTCGCGGCCTTCTTGGCCGACTTGCCGTCCTTCTTCGCGGGCGTCTGCTTCTTGCTGCCGTCGCGGTTGCCCAGCACGAGCGCGAACTTGCCGTCGCTCGCGATCGAGGCCGCGGTGTAGCCGCGCCAGCACTTGTACTCGCCGCCGGTCGCGCGCATCAGGCACGCCTTCGCGCCGTCCTGGACGAGCACCCACGTGTTGTCGTGCGACCACTCGACGGGGATGCCGTCCTTGATGCCCTTGCGGCGCGCGCCTTCGCCGTCGAGCGCGAAGCCCACGAGCACGTCGGCGGCCTGCTTGTGGTGCGCGTCGGTGTACACCTCGTCGGGATACACGCCGACCGCGCGCGAGCCATCGGGGCTCGGCAGGAACGCCCGCTGGGGCGCCTCGGGCGCGACGCGCGTCGCCTGCTTCGGGTTGCCGGGCGGCGCGGTCCACACGCCGCCGGTGTCGGCCCACACGAGCTTGCGGCCGCTGCCGAGGCCGGCGAGCCGCGTGCCGGGCGCCGGCACCTGCACGGGGAACACCTTGCCGGTGGCGAGGTTCACGATCTGCGAGCCCGACGTCGCCGCGCGGCAGAACACGCACGCACCGTCCTCGGCGAGCTGCGCGGGACCGTCGGCGCACGGCAGCGGCTTCAGCTCGCTGGCCGCGCCGTCGAGCGGCAGGTACGACCAGGTGCCCGCGAGATCGACGAGCAGCACCTTGCCCTGCGCGTCCGTGCGCAGCGCGCGCACCTGCGCCTTGTCGGGCAGCTTCGCGAGCTCGCGCTCGTTCCTGCCCTTCGGATCGGCGCGGTACAGCGAGCCGCCGCGCGCGAAGATGATCGTCGCGCCACCGAAATCGTCGTCCGCCAGCGCGGGCGCCGACGCGAGCACGAGCGCGAGCGCGAGCAGCCTCATTTCACCAGCGCCAGGACGCGCTCCGCGCCCTTGACGAGCGACGTCACGAACCGGCCCTTGCCGGGGACGTCGAGCAGCACGACGTCGCCGAACCGCGGGAAGTGGACCTCGAGCGCCTTCGCGCCGTCGACCTGCGTCGCGGTCTTCTCGAACTCCGCCTTCGTCAGCGGCTTGCCGTCGACGAACACCTCGGAGAGGAACTCGAGCGGCGCGACGAAGCTCGCGCCGTCGCGCTGGATCTTGTCGCGGATCGAGCCGGGCAGGTTGTCCGAGCTGCGCACGATCTGGTCCCAGTCACGCTTGCCGAGCGCCGCGGCGACGTCGAGATCGAAGCGCTCGGCGGGGAACACGAGCACGACGTTGCCGTCGATCTCCTTCGCGCTGATCGGCGGCCCCTTCGGCGGCTCCTTGACCGGCGCCGGCTCGGGCTGCTTCGCCGGCTCCGGCTTGCTCGCGGGCGCGGCCTCCGGCTTCTTCGCCGTGCTCGACGGCGCGCCCGGGATCATCGAGAACGTGTCGACGGCGCCGAGCTGCTGCTCCATCATCATCGACTTGCGCTGGTCCCACGTGCCGTCGGCCTCGAGCACGTCGACGACCACCACGTCGCCGCGGCGCTCGAAGTTGACGCCGGACAGCCGCGCGAGGATCTGCGGCTCGTCGAGCTCCTCGAGGCGCTTCTCGTACGCGAGCAGCTTGGCCTCGAACTCCTTCTGCGACAGCGGCGTCTGGCGGCGCTTGCCGTCGACATCGACCTGGGGATCGAGCGCGTACGGCACGAGGCAGATGCCGCGCAGGTCGCGCACGTCGCGCGCGACGAGCACGGCGTCGCCCCACGTGCCGAGCGCGAACACGCGGCCGAGCCGGACCGGCAGCGCCTGGCACGTCGCGATCAGCGCCTCCTTGAACGGGCGCAGATCGACCTTGATCAGCGGATCGGTGCCGGGGTCCTTGCGCGGCGTCGGGTTGATCTGATCGTCGATGATCATCAGCCGCCGCTCGCCGCGCCGGCGGAACGGCATCGACGGAGACAGCTCCATCTCGGCGCGCGGGTCGAGGCGATCGACGTCGAGCAGCTGCTTGGTCTCGAGCGCCGCCTCGCCGCCGAGACCATCGATCAGCGTCTTCTGATCGATCGCCGCGGAGGCCTGGAACATCAAATCCGTGACGATGCTGTCGAGCTGGAGCATGGGGTGCCTGACTATAAGTAGCCGCTTCGCTGGCGCAAGAGCCACTCGAGCCCTAGCAGCGTGATCACGAGGATCAACAGGCCTGGGCGGCTCCACAGCTCGACGTCCGTTCGGCGGTCGACGCGCACGATCCGCGGTGGATCGAACGCGAGATCGTTCGGGAGCTCGTCGATGGTGCCGAGCGCGCGCCCGTCGGTCGCGGTCGAGATCCCCTCGAGCGTGGTGCGGTCGCCGACCGGTCGGTCGAGCTCGGTGCCGTTCTCGCGCACGAGGAAGATGTCGGTCGCGTCGACCGCGCGGCCGGCGATCTTGGCATGCCCCTCGACGCGGTACACGCCGGGCGGCAGCCCGGGCAGCTCGTACGTCGCGGTGCCGTCGTCGCCGACGGTGACCTTGCCGGTCTGCACCTGCTCGGCCTTCGCCGGATCGGCGCCGCGCTTGACGACCAGCGACACCTCGCCGTTCGTCAGCGGCTGGTAGTCGCGGCCGAGCAGGCGCACCGCGACGCGCACCGGCGCGCCGGGCACGTACTCGACGGCGTCGCTGTCGACGTGGAGGTTGCGCAGGTCCGGATCCTGGATCAGCCAGCGGATCGCATTCTCCCACAGCTTCGTGTAGTTGCGGCCGTCGTCGCCGGGGTGCGCGGCGGCGACGAAGCCATAGCGCCACAGCGTGTCGGTGGTGACCGCGAGCGTGCGGCCCTTGCCGTACTCGCCGGCGACGATCACCGGCATCGGCTTGCCGGCCTTCGTCTTGAGCTTCGGGTGCACGGCGAGCACGGTCGCATCGGGCTTCGCGCCGGCGACGAGGTTGACGCCCTCGAGCGGCGGCAGCTGCTTCCAGGTGTTGCGGTTGTCGTCCGCCGCGTAACGCAGCGACGTGACCGGGTGCTGGAGACCGGCGTCGGTGAGCTGCGGCTGGAACTTGCCGGTGTCGATCACCGGGCCGGTGTCGAACGGACCGTACAGCTCGACGGGCAGCGCCGCGGCGACGGGCGTGCCGTAGTAGCCGCCGCTCGTGAACGACTGCGCGCCGCCGAGCATCGCGAGCCCGCCGCCGCCCTCGACGTAGCTGCGGATGTTCTCGAGGTAGTCGCCGATGCCGTAGGGCAGGTACTCGAAGTTCTGCAGGATGATGAGGTCGAACGACGGCAGCTGCTGCTCGAACAGCTCGCGCGTCGGGAACGGGATCAGCGACATCTCGTCGTTGGGCACGAGCGACACGTCGTCCTGCGTGCGCAGGATGAAGAAGCTGATGAGATCGACGTTCGGGTTGCTCTTGAGCATCTGGCGCAGCGCGCGGACGTCCCACGACGGCTGGCCGGAGACCTGGAGCACGCGGATCTTGTCGCGGATGACGCGCACGACGAAGCTGCGCGCGTTGTTCGTCGCGACCGCCTCGCCCGGCGCGACCGGCGTCGAGATCTCGTAGACGTAGCGGCCGACGCGCGGCGGCGTGACCTCGAACGTGACGTGGACGTCGTGATCGCCGGCGGGCAGCTCGATCGTCTTCTCGCGCAGCGGCTTGCCGTCGGTCGACAGCGTCACCGGGACCGAGCGCGCGGGCAGCCCGGTGGTGTGGAGCACCGCCTCGATACGCACGACGGTGCGCACGAACGCGAACTCGTCGGCCATCACCTTCGCGACCGCGACGTCCTTGAGCCCGTCGCGGGCCGCCCACACCGTGTGGACGCGCGTGTCGAGCGAGCGCAGGAAGTCGCGCACCGCGCCGTCGCCGGAGTCCTCGTCGAAGCTGCCCGTCGCGGCGCCGTCGGAGATCAGCACGATGCCGGCGAGATCGTGGCCCTCGTAGCGGCTGCGCACGAACTCGAGCGCCTTGCGGATCAGCGTCGACTTGCCCTGCGCCTTGTCGGCGGCGAGCGCCATCATCGTCGTCGGCGAGACCGTGTCGGAGAACGTGTAGTAGTCGATCTTGTGGTCCTTCTCCCACGCGGCGAGCGCGCCCTGCGAGGCCGCGAGCAGGCGCCGCGCGCGCTCGATGCGCGTCGGGCCGCCCTGCGACTCGGCGAGTGACATCGACTTCGAGTCGTCGATCAGCACCGCGACGCGGTTCGGCTCGCGCGCGACCTGGCGCAGCTCGACCGCGGGCTCGAGGAACACGGTCAGCGCCACCGTCGCCGCGCCGCCGCGCAGGCCGACGAGCAGCGCGCGCCGCCACACCGGCGCGCCGCGGCTCGCGCGCCACGACAGCACGACGATCGCGGTCACCGCCGTGGCGCCGAGGTAGAGGCCGAGCCGGCCCCACGGGGACAGGAACACCCAGCGGTGATCGTTGAAGTCCGACGCGCCGGGCGCCGCGAGCTTGACGGTCAGCGCGACGAGCGCCTCGCCGGCGAGCGCGCCGACCGCGGCGAGCGTGGCGACGCCGAGGAACGCGCCGGCGCGCGGGTGGCCGCGGCGCACCACGAGCACGGTCGCGATCGCGAGCAGCGCCGCGGCGATCGCGATCGCGTAGCGCAGGTGAGCGGAGAACAGCGCGATCGTCATGGCTATCTAGGGCGTGCTCGCCCCGTCGTCGGGCTTCCAGCGCCGCCGCTTCATGATGAACGGCACGTGCACCTGGTCCGACTTGTAGTCGAGGCACAGCGCGTACATCACGAGGTTGACGCCCATGCGGAACGCGAGCTCGCGCTGCTTCTCGCCGCCGGGCTCGCACGGAAAGTCGTAGTTGCCGAAGTCGTCGCGCGCCCACGCGCCGCCGAGATCGTTCGCGACGTAGCTGCACACGAGCCGCTCGTCGTGGACGACGCCCTCGAGCGCCGGCGCGATCGCGAGCCGGCCGACCGGCTTGTCGAGCAGGTAGAACGACTTGTAGACGACGTGGTCGGCGGACACGACCTCGAGGCCCTTCGCCGGCTGCGGGAAGATCGAGGTGACGAGCTTGCGCACCGAGCCGTCGAACGCGCCGTCGGAGGTGCCCTCGGCGCTGTCGATCAGCAGGAACCCGCCGAACGTGAGGAACCGGCGGAGCGCCTCGATCCCCGACGTGCTCGGCAGGTCGAAGCCGCGGTCGCCGGCGAGGTAGAGGAACGGCGTCTCGTGCAGCGTGTCGGACGCCGGCGTGACGACCGCGGGCTCGAGCTCGACGTCGATCGACGTGCGCTTCTCGATCTCCCAGGCCATCCGGCGCAGCGCGCTCGGCCGTGGATTCCACGACGTCGCGCTGCCGAGCTGGAGCTGGCCGAACCGGAACTTCGAGCCCGGGCCGATCGCGCGGGCGCGGCGCGACGCGAGCAAGGCCGCGCCGGCCAGCGCCCCGCCGAGCAGCTGCCGCCGGGTGAGCATCCCCGGAGGTTAGCGCGCCTTCCGCGCGCGGCCATCGTGATAGGTTCGCGAAATGGGGCGCATCCTGGTGGTTTGCGTGCTTGCGTTCGGTACTCCGGCGCTGGCCGAGCCGATCGACGAGCCGGCGGCGACCTTCCACAAGGGCCAGTTCGGGCTGTCGGGGCGGTTCGCGCTCGGCTATCGCGGCATCGCGCCCCACGACGGCAACGCGACCTACTGCGGCACGACCGACACGAACGAGCGCAACGGCAACGCGTCGGTGTGCACGGGGTCAGCGCCGCTCGCGCTCGATCTCGAGGCGGCGTACGGCGTCGCGCAGCACGTCGAGCTGACGCTCGAGATGCGGCTCGGCCTCGAGCGCGACTTCGGTGCCGCGCCGGGGATGGACGGCCCGCGGCCGTTCCACCTCGCGCCGGGCGCGCGGTTCTTCTTCGGCGAGACCGCACACACCAAGCTGTTCGTGCAGCCGATGCTGCTGCTCGACCTCGCCGGCTACAAGTCGGGTACCGGCGACCGCGGCACCGAGATCGGCGTGCGCGGCCTCGAGGGCTACTGGATCGACCTCCACAAGACCTACGGGTTCTACGTGTTCGTCGGCGAGACCGCGGGGTTCACGCCGTGGCTGATCGCCGAATTCCAGGGCGGCGTCGGCCTGCAGGGCCGCTACCCTTAGCGCGCTTCGGGCATCCAAGCCGGATGTTCGCCGACCATTTCTCCGACCACGCGAAGCGCTACGCGGCGTATCGCCCGCACTACCCGCCGGCGCTCGTCGACGTGCTCGCCGAGCGCTGCGCGCGCCACGACGTCGCGTGGGACGCCGGCTGCGGCAGCGGTCAGCTGTCGGTCGACCTCGCGCGGCGCTTCGCGCGCGTGATCGCCACCGATCCATCGCCGCAGCTGATCGCGGCGGCACGGGTGCACGATCGCGTCGAGTACCGCGTCGAGCCGGCGGAGAACAGCACGCTCGCCGACGCGAGCGTCGAGCTCGCGGTCGCCGCGCAGGCCGCGCACTGGTTCGACTGGCCGGCGTACGTCGCCGAGGTCGCGCGGGTCGCGCGGCCGGGCGCGCTCGTCGCGCTCGTCAGCTACGGCATCCTCGAGCTCGCCGGCGAGGCCGGCACGATCGTCGCGCGCTACTACGCCGACGTGGCGCCGTACTGGCCGCCCGGCCGCGAGCACGTCGAGAACGGCTACCGCGACCTCGCGTGGCCGTGGCCCGAGGTGCAGCCGCCCGCGATCGCGATGATCGAGCGGTGGACGCGCGACGAGCTCGCCGGCTACATCGCGACGTGGTCGGCGACGACTCGCCACGTCAAGGCGCTCGGCGCGGCGCGCTACGACGCGCTGTGTGGCGAGCTCGCGCGCGTGTGGCCCGACGGCGAGCGGCGCGAGGTGCGCTGGCCGCTCGCGATCCGGCTCGCCCGCCGTTGATCGCCGCGCCACTCGCGGCCATGGTGAGACATGCAGCTCCTGCGGTTCGCCCACGGGCCCGAGACGCTCCAGCTCGGTGACCTCGAGGTCCGGCGGCTCGGGTACGGCGCGATGCGCTTGCCCGGCAAGGAGGTCTGGGGCGAGCCGGAGGATCCCGCGGCCGCGCATGCCGTGCTGCGCCGCGCCGTCGAGCTCGGCGTCAATCTGATCGACACCGCGTGGTACTACGGCCCACTGGTCGCGAACCGGCTGATCGTGGAGGCGCTGTTCCCGTACCCGGGTGATCTCGTGATCGCGACGAAGCTCGGCGGCAAGCGGCTGCCCGACAAGAGCTGGGTCGCAGCGCTGACGCCGGACGAGCTGCGCGCGGGCGTCGACACCGACCTGCGCACGCTCAAGCTCGAGCAGCTGCAGCTCGTCCACCTGCGGTGGATCGATCAGCGCGACGTGACGTTCGGCGAGGCGCTCGACGTGCTCGTCGACGTGCAGCGCGCGGGCAAGATCCGCCACCTCGCGCTCAGCAACGTCACGGTCGCGCAGCTCGAGCAGGCGCGTCGCAAGGTGCCGATCGTCGCGGTCCAAAATATGATGTCCCTGCGCGGCAGCGCGAGCCCGGTGCGCGGGCCGACGTCGCCGGAGAAGCCCGAGCTGATGCTCGCCGCGTGCGAGCGCCACGGCATCGCCTTCCTGCCGTACTTCCCGCTCGCGATCGG